>NZ_QTUM01000007.1:360-59134 GCF_003435615.1 Catenibacterium sp. AM22-6LB | reverse complement strand
CGCCCCCACAGTGGACTTTCACCACCTAGATATATGCCATGCCCGGCATACAAAAAAGCTATTCGTTGAGTTCTCAACAAATAGCTAAATTTATTAAGCGTTGATAGCACGAGTGATAGCTGGAACAACCTGTTTCTTACGAGAAATAACACCTGGTAAGTTTGCCTGATGTTCAACTAACTGTACATTAAATGCATTTTCTACATATTCAGGATGGCTGCCTGCAACAAATACTTCACTTGTCGCATTGATTACATCAGTTAATAATAGAACTGCTGTATCGAATCCATTTTCAACACATAGATATTCCATATATTCAAGCATTTCAGCCTTAAGTGGTGCAAAACCATCGATATCCATAGTATTAACCTGAGCAATACCAACTTTTGCATCACCAATATTGAATGACTTGTAATCCTGGTTATAGATTTCTTCAATTGATTTACCTACTAATGAAGTACCAGCCTTAAACATTGCAAGACCGAATTCTTCAGCATCTACACCAGCAATTTTAGCTAATTCTAACGCAATTTCTTTATCAGTCTTTGTGCAAGTTGGAGATCTGAATAGTAATGTATCAGAAATAATAGCTCCTAACATTAAACCAGCTACATTCTTAGGAATTTCAACACCCTGTTCCTTATACATTTTCGCAATAATTGTACAAGTACAGCCAAGTGGTTCTGCTCTGAACTGTAATGGACCTACAGTCTGGAAATCAGCTACTCTGTGGTGGTCTACTACTTCTAGGATTTCTGCTTCTTCAATACCTTCTACAGCCTGTCCTCTTTCGTTATGGTCAACAAGAATCATTTTCTTATGATCACCAGTAATAACCTGGAAACGAGAGATAGTACCTACTACCTGATCATTTAAGTCAATAACAGGATATGAATGATATCTTGTTTCACTCATTACTTCTTTTAAGTAATCTACAGTATCATCTGTAGAGAAGCATGTTAAATCGCCCTTCTGCATAACATATTCAACAGGTACTGCCTGAATGATCTGCTGAGAAGTCTTGAATGTAGTGAAAGCAGTAGCTACTACACTGACACCTGCATTCTTACATTCTTCAAGAACTGATTCTTCTAAGTGTAATGAGTTAGTAAGGATGATTAAATCAACCTTCTTCTTCAACATTTCACGAATGCCTTCAGTTCTGTCACCACCAGTAATGATAACATCATGTTCATTAACATGATCAATAACTTCCTGAGAGTTCATACCAGTGATATGAAGACTACCTTTGATAGTACGTAATTCTGGGTTTAAATAAACAATCTTAGCATCTAATGTATCTACTACGTTTTCAATTGGAGTATGTGCATTCTTTAAGATATCTTTATCCCAATCTTCCATGTAACCTTCAATAATGTTTGTAGAAGATAATAAACCTAAAAGATGAGAATGATCATCTAATACTGGAGCGCTCTTTAAGTTCATCTGGCACATTAATGACCAAGCAGTTCTTAAAGTTAATTCTTTAGAGAATAAAGTTACCTGATCATAATCAAGATCTTCTACTTTCTGTTTAACTGACTTTAATAACTGTGGTGTATGTGCATTAAATCTCTTTAATACATACTCAGTTTCACGGCTTACTTCACCAAGTCTTACTGGTATTGCCTGTCCGTACTTATGAGTTGCATTTAATAAATATGAATAACTGATGGCCGCACAAATTGAATCTGTATCCGGATTCTTATGACCACTTACGTAAACTAAATCCATGTTTTTCCTCCTATGCTTTCTTTAAATAACGATAAATTGTTGGTTCAGAAACATCTAACTTATCTGCAACTAGGGCAATTGCGCCTTTTACTTTAAATGTTCCTTTATCCTGTAAGTATTTAACAACTCTGATCTTTTCTTCTACTTTTAATCTTTCTGCATGAACGTAAGATGGAACTCCCATATTCTGCATACATTCAGCAATATACTTTTCTACCATCTCATCAAGTGGAGAAGATAAGATTTCGATTGGGCTATCATATTTGAATTCTACATTTGTATTATCCTTAATACCTAGGATTCTTCTCATTGCAGTTTCAATATATTCAAAATCTGTGACGTTAACGTTAATACAAAGCATACCAACAGGATAAACATTGCCTGGTTCCTTGATCCAATATGTTGCAGATTTTAACAGTTTACCATCAGGTCCGGCTGTTTTGTAGTTCATGACAAAGTCACTTTTTTCATACTGTTTTGTTTCTAAATAATGAACAGATAAATTTGAAAGCTTAGCACCAACTTCTCTGCCAGAAATCTCACCATTTGCGATAGCAACAACTTCCTGTTGAGGAGATGTGAGATCGTGTAAAGCTATTTCAACATTATCCCCTAACGCAACACCTAGGAATGGGACAAGGGCTGCATATGGTTCTAATAATTTATGCATTATACTTCCTCCTTTACAACAGAGTATTTTATCATAATAAAAAATATCAGTAAATTATTATTATCATAAAACAGAAATTTTTTATTATTTTTTATTATGCAGAAAAAAGACACCTTTTTAAAGGTGCCTATATGTTATTTGAATAGTATTTTTTAATAATATCAAGTGTGAGGGCATTATTTTCTACTATTTCACCATAGAAATATCCACTTGGTTTAAGTGTTCTTTCATAAGTTTCATGATTAACTGAAGCTAATCCAAATGTCGGTGTATAAGTGCCCCATTCCCAGTTATCTAATAATGACCAATGAAGATAACCTAATACCTTGACTCCACTATCCATCGCCTGCTTGACAGCTTGTAATACAGTCGCAATGTAAATGACACGATATTTATCATTTTTGCAAGCAATACCATTTTCAGTAATGAGAACTGGTTTATCCTTTAATCTATTGAGACAATGGAATACAACCTCGGGGCAAATATCATCACTAAAATATGGAACATCTAAACTGTGAATACTGCTTGCTTCATAGCGATCAAATCTAAACATTGCTTTTCTACTATTAATCAGCTGTCTTGTATAAACATTCACTGCCCAGAAATCACATGTATCCTTTAATTCAGGCATATAAACAGCATCATGGAATGGTACAACGATCTCCCCTGTTCTTATTGCATGTAGGAAGAATTCATTTTCCATATAATCTATATAATCTGCCATGATCTGATCTGGCTTATCTGTGATGCCTCTCATTGGTTTCTTTTCAGCATAATTCATAGGAGATGAGACAGGCTTATTTGAATATTTCTTAATCACATGATATGCCTTAGCATGATACTGAAGCAAATTGATACTTTCTTCAATTGTATATTCGAAGACAATGTTCATCTCATTGATAATGAGCCAGCATTCAACATACTCATCAAACTCCGGAACAACCTTCTCAACATATCTTAAGAAATAGTCAAGATTATCCATAGTTTTAAATGCACCTAACTGGTGAAACCAGACAGGATGTGAATTATGATGAAGTGTTAAACATACTTTAATGTTATTCTTCTTTAATTCTTTCAAGACATCTCTATAATGTTCAATCTCTTTTTCATCAAACTGACCTTCTACTGGTTCAATACGTGACCATTCCAAAGACATACGATATGAGTTTAAATGCATCTTCTTGAGTAATGCGATATCTTCTTTGTACATTTCATAGCTATTACATGCACGTCCTGCCATTTGATAAGGTACACCACCGTATGCAAACTTAGGTGCAATCTCCTTATCATCATAAAATGAATTATTGTTACCTTCAATCTGTTGTCCTGCAGTAGTAGCACCCCATAAAAAATCTTCTGGGAATGTAATATCTGAATATTCTAGTATATTAATCATTTGCTTTTTCTTCCTTGATTCTATTTTCTTCTTCTAATGCCTGTTTATCTAACATCTTAAAGAATGGATACCAGATAATACATGATAGAACAACTGCAACAAGTTCATAGATACCTGCACTCACGCTTCCATTTACCATACCATGTATAAATGGTGGAAGAGATCCTGTACCAAGAATACCAACATAAGGCGCAATGATATGAAGTTTCATGAGTAAGTAACCTACAGATGATACAACGATTGGGCATACAATAAATGGAATGATTGTCATGACATTCAACATAAGTGGTAAACCAAAGATAAGTGGTTCATTGACACTGAAAATTCCACAAGGGAAAGTAATTTTACCAAATGCTTTATATCTTTCACTCTTAGCTGTAAAGAACATCATAATAACTAAACCAATTGTCGCACCACAACCACCAATACAAGCTAAATCCCATAAGCCAAAGTTAATAGTATGGACAATCCCATGTCCTGCTGCAAGTGAAGCTGTGTTTTCTGACATATAGCCTAACCAAACTGGAATAAGAATTGGTAAAACTGTCTGTGATCCATGAATACCGAAGAACCATAATAATTGGGCAATAACTAATAATAAGATAAATGCAGGGAAACTTCCTACTAGAGACTGTAATGGTGTCTGAATGATTGTATAGATAAAATCATTAAATGTCTTAAAATGAGTGACAGAGAAACCATATTTTACAAGTCCAAACACTAATACAATGACAACTGCTGGGATTAATGAAGTGAATGAATTGCTGACCATTGGTGGAACACCTTCTGGCATCTTGATTGTAATATTCTTATTCATAAAGAACTTCATAATCTGAATGACAATCAATGAAACAACAATTGCTGAAATAACCGCTTTTGGTCCAAAATAAGCTGCATCAAACATATTAGTCGATACCATACCTTGTTGTTCTACAGTAATAGGTGCTAATAGAATGAATGCCACTAAAGAGATTACTCCTGTATTAAATGCATTCTTTTCAATGCCATAAACCTTAGCCCCATTATATGCAATAGAGAATGCCATAAATAAGCCAATAAGCTCTGTAGTGACATTAGGTACAAAATTAATAATAGTCAATAAGTGTGTTGCCTTTAAGAAATTCTGATAAGGTGCCCATGTGATAGAAGTTAAAACCGAAAAAATTGCTCCTACCATAATAACACCTAAAAGTGACATAGAACCTCCTGATACTGCCTGCAATGCTTTAATTCTAGATATTTTATTTGCAACTGGAATAAATTTTTGTTCCATGAATTGTATAAACTTGTTCATATTTATTCTCCTTTGAATCCATTATTCTTAATAACATTCTTATACCAGTAAAAACTGTTCTTCTTAATACGTGCACATGATTTTACATCTCTATTTGTACGGTCCACATAGACAAGACCATAACGCTTATTAAATCCTTCATGTGAACTAACAACATCTAAAAATGACCAAGGACAATATCCAAAAAGCGGATAACCTTCTTCAATCAGCTTATAACACTGATTAATATGTTTTGTCAGATAATCAATACGATAAATATCATTTATTGAACCATCTTCTTCTATTTTATCTGTATAAGCCATACCATTTTCAGTAATAATCATTGGTAATTCATATCTGTCATAGAGATTTCTAATTCCAATATATAGACCATCTGGATCAATTCCAAAATGCATCCATTCTGTTGGTTTCAATTTTTCATTATTCACAACATAGAACTGATCACTGATATAAAATGGTGGCATTCTTGTACATTCATCTTCTGGATATTTAGTTCTGACTGTGCAGCTTGCATAATAGTTTACACCAATGAAATCTGGATGATTTTCTTTAAGATAATGAAGATCTTCTTCATTCATTTCTGGATAAACATCTCTATCCTTCAAATATTTTGTAAAGTGATGAGAGTAGTGTCCCTTAATAGATAAATCCAGGAAACTCCACTGCACTTCATCCTCTGCATTCTTTGCAGCAAGCACATCTTCTGGTGCGGATGTTGCTGGATAAATCACCTGCATAGCAACTACATGACCAATTTTTCCATCAGGTACCATTTCTTTAAAATAACTTGTCGCAATCTTTTCTGCTAATGTCATATGATATGACATCTGATAAAGATTCTTCTGTCTTAAATGTGGATCTTTTTCAAGATTCATATTCATATCATCTGGTGCTGCCGCACACATCTGTTCATTAATAGTTGCCCACAGCTTAACTTTTGATCCAAATTCTTCAAAACAAATTCTGGCATATTTTACGTATGCATCTACACATTTTCTACTCTTCCATCCTCCATACTTTTCAATCAATGCATAAGGCATTTCAAAATGATAAAGTGTAGGAAATGGCTGAATACCATTTGCAAGAAGCTCATCAATCAACTCATGGTAGAAGTTCAAGCCATTCTGATTCACATTTTCACCATCTGGCATAATTCTTGACCAGAAGAATGAAAAGCGGTATACCTTCATACCAAGTTCTTTCATTAATTGTACATCTTCTTTGACATGGTGATAATGATCTGAGGCAGTTTTATAGTCTGCCAAACCATCTGGTATATGACGCATGTCGCTATTCGCAATACCTCTTTCTTCATTAAAACCGCCTTCTACTTGAAAGGCACTTGTAGAAGCACCCCATAAGAAGTCTTTAGGAAATTCTTTGTTTTTCATATTCTTTTTCCTCCCACTGATATCTTAATACAAAGTGAACTCATTTTTTTCGTCAAAAAAATGCTGAAGATGTCATATTCTCCAGCATAATTTCAGTTTATGAAATTTTTTATATATGTGAATAGTTAATATAGTAGTAAATAATAATCAACTCAATTGTATACATAAGAGTAATACGTCCTTCAGTATTACTATTTGTCTTATTGCATAAGATGACTTCATCACATGCACTAATAAGTTTGCCAACTGTAATCATAGATATAGCCACAATCTTACATTCTTTTTCTGTCAATATATCAATAATCTCTGTATTACGATAAAAGAAACTTCCTTCTAATGAGATGATGAATACTAGTGAATGTGGTGCAATATTTTTTGCAAGTTCTAATTGTTTTTCATCAGAAACACCTAATTGAATCAAACGATTTAAACTTGCCATCTTATTTTGGAAATGAATACCTACATAATTTGCATATTCTAAACCAAATAAAGCAATTTCCTTCGCCTGATAGATCATTTCACATACTCTATTTAATTGGCGATAATCTATATGATCAAAAGTGAATTGTATATTCTCAATGACATTTTCAGTATATCTTTGATAAATGGGCTTTAAGTCTTCAGCAGTTGCCATATTGATGCGCTTAGAGTAATCTACATCAATTGTCAAAGTATGATTTATATCACTCTTGAATTCTTTATAGCTATCATATCCCAGTGTTCTCACAAATCTTGTAATAGACGAAGAAGAGACGTAGCACAAATCAGCTAAATCAAAAATAGTGAGTTCTGGAATCTTATTATAATTCTGTAATATAGTCTTAGCGATATCAACATTCACTTCTTTACCATCACCATAATTTACAATACTTAATAATTGAGACATAATTGAAATACCTTTTGGCATGAGTAACACCTCCATTCCTCTATTTTACTAAATCAAACTGTTACTTTACAAGTACGAAAAACACAGGAATCAAAAGATTCTGATTCCTGTGTTTAATAATAATGCATAAGTTGCAATAAAATTCAATATAAAGCTAACGATTCCTGTAATTAAACATGCTTTCGCCTTATTAGGAGTCATTCTTCTTTTCATGAAGAAGAAGATAACACCCATAAAAGGGAATAGGAATGAAATAATACATAAACCAATAGAGGCACGATCTTCTTCATAATAAGGACTTGTATAGCCATTACTAGAAGCGTAGTCTTCCATGCTTGTGTAGTCTGTTCTATTTTCTAATCTTACAGGTTCTCCACAATTAGGACAGAACTTTGCATCTTCCTCTAACTCTTTACCACATCGTGTACAATACATTTATTCACCACTTAATTTTTCATCAATAGCCTTAGCTGCTTTTTTACCAGCACCCATAGCAAGAATTACAGTAGCAGCACCAGTTACAACGTCACCACCAGCCCATACGCCTTCTTTAGATGTATGGTTAGTTTCTTCTTCAACGATGATACCACCCCACTTCTGGCAATCAAGACCAGGAGTAGTCTGTCTAATTAATGGGTTTGGAGACTGACCGATTGCGATAACAACTGTTCCACAATCAATAGTAAAGTTAGTGCCTTCTTTTGCAATTGGTCTTCTTCTACCAGATGCATCTGGTTCTCCTAATTCCATTTCTACACATTCAAGAGCTTTAACTGAACCATTGTCACCATGAACAGCAACTGGATTAGTTAATAACTTGAAGATAATACCTTCTTCCTTAGCATGATGTACTTCTTCAGCACGTGCAGGAATTTCAGCATCACTACGACGATATACGATATATACGTTCTTAGCACCAAGTCTCTTAGCAGTTCTTGCAGCATCCATAGCTACGTTACCAGCACCTACAACACATACTGTATCAGCCACTTTAACTGGAGTAGGATGTTTAGGGAATTCATAACCCTTCATTAAGTTAACACGAGTTAAGAATTCGTTTGCAGCATAAACACCATCAAGGTTTTCACCTGGAATACCCTGGAAACGAGGTAAACCAGCACCAGCACCTACGAATACAGCATCATAGCCACTTTCCTGTAATTCATCAATTGTGATAGAACGACCTACTACAACGTTTGTTTCAAACTTAACACCTAAGTCTGCAACACCATCAATTTCAGCCTGTACTAAATCTTTTGGTAAACGGAATTCTGGGATACCATAAGATAATACACCACCAGTTTTATGTAATGCTTCAAATACTGTTACATCATAACCACGTTTAGCAAGTTCACCGGCACAAGAAATACCTGAAGGTCCTGAGCCTACAATAGCCACTTTCTTGCCGTTCTTTTCAATCTTAGTTTCAGTTGGTTTACCATGATCTCTATGATAATCAGCAACGAATCTTTCAAGTCTACCAATCGCAACTGATTCACCCTTAAAGCCTCTTACACACTTACCTTCACACTGGTTTTCCTGTGGACATACACGACCACAGATAGCAGGTAAAGCATTTTCTGTAGTGATGATTTCATAAGCTTTTTCAAAATCACCATTCACTACTTCCTGAATAAACTGAGGAATAGGTACATTTACTGGACATCCCTCTACACAGCGAGGCTTTTTACAGTTTAAGCAACGAGTTGCTTCTTCCTGAGCCATTTCTTTAGTATATCCTAAAGCAACTTCTTTAAAGTTAGTTGCACGAATTTCAGGTTCCTGAGAAGGCATTTCTACCTTTTTATTTGACATATTAGGCATATTATTTAACCCCCTTCATTAAGTTACACATACGGTCTGCATTGCTGTCAACAAGATGTTCTTCTTCCTTGAACATTCTCTGTCTTGCCATTAATTCATCAAAGTCAACATTTAAACCATCAAAGTCTGGTCCATCAACGCAGGCAAACTTGATCTTACCATCAACAGTTACACGGCAGCATCCACACATACCAGTACCATCAATCATGATTGGGTTAAGTGAAACCATTGTCTTAATATCTCTAGGCTTAGTTACTCCAACAACTGCCTTCATCATTACAACTGGTCCAATTGCAATAACTTCATCATACTTTTCACCCTTATCAAGTAAATCAGTTAAAACATCAGTAACAAAACCTTTTGTACCTACAGAACCATCATTTGTTGCGATATATACATTATCACAGAATTCTTTAAAACGATCTGCCCATAATACATACTGTTCTTCACGTCCACCGATGATTACATCAACCTTAGTACCAAGTTCTGCTAATTTTCTTAACTGTGGGAATAATGGTGCACTACCCACACCACCAGCTACACCGATGACATGATCCTTCTTTTCAAGATGAGTAGGGACCCCAAGAGGACCTACGAAGTCAGTGATATAGTCTCCTTCTTCTAACTTAGCAAGCTGTTTAGTAGAGTAACCTACAATCTGATAAATTATTGTGATTGTTTCCTTTTCTCTATCATAATCAGCAATTGTAAGAGGGATTCTTTCTCCATCTTCTCCTACACGTAAAATAATAAACTGACCTGGTTCACATTTTCTTGCAACCATTGGCGCATGTACTTCCATTAACTGTACAACGTCATTAAGTACTTCTTTTTTTACAATCTTATACATATTCTCAATCCTTTCTGAATCTTATTTAATCTTATCACACATTAGGTTTCTATTCAATGTCGCTTGATAGTAAATCAATGCGCTACCATGTGGTATTTTCAAGAATTGAGAGATTGTTGACAGATGTAATTATTTGTGGTTTAGTTTATAAAACAAGGAGAATATATATGAGTAGAAGAGTTATATTTTTTGATATTGATGGTACTTTATCTACAGAAACAGACTTTACTGTTCCTGAAAGCACAAAGAAAGCAATTAAACTAGCTCAGGATAATGGACATATCTTGATGGTGAATACAGGACGTACTATTTGTATTATAGAAGATGTAATTAAAGAATTAGGATTAGATGGTTATATCTGTGGTTGTGGGACTAATATCTACTATCATGGTAAAGAAATCTATCATGCTAAACTTCCTTCAGAATTAAAGAAAGGAATTGTGAATAAAGCTATTGAATTAGATATTGATGCCGTATTAGAAGGTCCTGAATCTATTTATTTCCCTGAAACAATCAAGACAAAGACAGTTCAGGAAATCAAAGAACATTATAGTGATATTAAAGTAAATGTTCCTGTATATCATAAAGATGATGAACCTAACTTTGATAAGTTCACTGCATGGTATACACCAGAAGATGACATTGAAGCATTTAAGGATGCATTTAAAGATGATTTAGAATATATCCAACGTGCTGAAGACTTCATTGAAGTAGTTCCTAAAGCATGTTCTAAAGCAACAGGTATTCAAACATTTATTGATCTCATTGGTGCTTCTATTGATGATTGTATTTCTATTGGTGATTCTACCAATGATCTACCAATGTTGACTTATACTAAGGAATCAGTAGCTATGGGTAATTCTAATCCTGTTCTATTTGATTATGTAACGTATATTACAACTGATATTGAAGATGACGGCATCTACAATGCCTTAAAACATTTTAACGTCATCTAAACTAAAAGCAGCCCTTCTAGGCTGCTTTTTGAAATGATACAATTCTTTCTCCATGAAATGAGACTTGTCCCTTTTGTCCTTCTAGATATTCATGAGGTTTTGTTACTTTGAGTACAATTTCTTTACCAAGTTCTGATTCAAATATGATCTTATCTTCAAGGACTTCTTTTACAATCACGTCTTCAGTGATGTAGTATCTTGTTAGGAACAAATATAAGAACAACAATAGTAGAAAAATAAAAAGCACAAGATTCACCTCTTTCTTATACAATTATTGTAACAGAAAAGATGTGTAATACTTGTGATTTTTTGACTTTAAAATAATTTTTTAATGAATGGGATTTTCAATACAATATATAGAATCAGTACGCCGCTCATATTCAGAATAATATCATCTATATCCGCTGATCCTACTTTCCAAATATACTGAATGACTTCTACTCCTATAATCATAAATAAGAAAAAGAGGAAATAAGGTAGAAATGAACGCATTGATTTAAACAAGACATATACAAAATAACCAAAAGGCATGAACAACATGACATTCCCAATCATATTAAGAATAATATTCTTAATAGGTAATGTATGTCTTTCATAAGCTGTGTAATAAAGAAGTATTGTCTTTAATGGACTGATATTCACACTACTTAATGCTTTGACATGTCTTAATGCTGGGTTAAGGAACAGTTGATAAGTAAGATTTATAAGGTAGATGATGAATGCGATACTATGAAGTATAGTAAACATTCTTCTTTTATTTTTGACTACATTTCTTGCATCATAGGCATAACCTACTAAACCAATCATCTGTATAATAACAAGTACAAATGTCTGTGTAATAGAAAACTTGATTGTATAAGAAATGATATCGATTAATTGAATAATGAAAGCGACAGCTGCAGTAAGTAAGAATAAAAAACGTTTATGTTTCATGACAGTGTCCTCCAAAAGCACATTTTAATGAGTTCACTTATATGAGTCAATAAACGATTCAATTTAACATAATTTAACACAAAAAAGAGGAGAGCCGTAAGGCTTTCCTCTAAATGGTTTTAAGAATTATTTCTTAGCGAATGGAGATTCGTAATCGTAGATTGTTTCTAGGATAGTTTCCATATCTTTAACCATAGGCATTCTTGGGTTAGCAGGAGTACACTGGTCTTCGTATGCGTTCATAGCGATTCTATGTACTGATTCTTCCCAATCAGCTTTGCTGATGTTCTGTGACTTAACGTTTACAGCACCACCAACTTTTACCCATAACTTTTCAACAGCCTGTGCGAACATTTCAACACCTTCTGCATCAGTCTTTGGATGTAAGCCGATTAATTCTGCTAATTCTCTATATTTCTTATCTGCCTTATAGTCTTCGATCTTTGGCCAGATGTTTAACTTAGTTGGAACTGTACCATTGTATCTGATTACATGTGGTAATAACATACCGTTAGTACGTCCATGAGGAATATGCCATTCTCCACCGATCTTATGAGCTAATGAGTGGTTCATTCCTAAGAATGCGTTAGCGAATGCCATACCTGCGATTGATGCAGCATTATGCATCTTGATTCTAGCATCAGGATCACCTTCAAGTACTGACTTTTCAAGGTTTTCGAATACTAACTTAACAGCCTGTTTAGCCCAACCATCAGTGAAGTCAGAAGCTAAGATTGAAACATATGCTTCAATAGCATGAGTTAATACGTCGATACCAGTATCTGCAGCGATTCTTGGTGGCATAGACATAGCGAATTCAGGGTCAACAATTGCGATTGTTGGAGTTAAAGCGTAGTCAGTTAATGGATATTTCTTGTTTTCCTTAGTATCAGTGATAACTGCGAATGGAGTTACTTCTGAACCTGTACCTGAAGTAGTTGGGATACATACTAACTTAGCTTTCTTACCAAGTTCTGGGAACTTGAATGCTCTCTTTCTGATATCCATGAATTTCTGCTTGATGTCATCGAAGTTAACTTCTGGATGTTCATACATTAACCACATAACTTTAGCAGCATCCATTGAAGATCCACCACCGATAGCGATGATTGTATCAGGCTGGAAGCTCTTCATGATTTCAAGACCCTTAAGAGTCATATCTAAAGATGGATCTGGTTCAACGTCGATGAATAAGTCAACGTCTACTTTGTTACGTCTTCTTCTGATAACATCTTCGATCTTTCCTACATAACCAAGGTCATACATACCTCTGTCTGTAACGATCATTGCTTTCTTCATTTCCTTCATATCTCTAAGATATCTGATTGAATTTCTTTCGAAATAAATCTTTGGAGGAAGTTTAACCCATTGCATATTGTTGTTACGTCTCCCTATTCTCTTAATATTTAGTAAGTTAATAGCACTTACGTTGTTTGATACTGAGTTATGACCATAAGAACCACAACCAAGTGTTAATGAAGGTAAGAATGCATTGTATACTGAACCGATACCACCGAATGTAGATGGAGCGTTTTCAATAATACGGATAGCTTTGATTCTCTTACCAAATGCTTTAGAAATTTCATGATTAGTAGTATGGATTGCAGCTGAATGTCCTAAACCGTTGAATTCAACAGTCTGAGCAGCCTTTTCAATACCATCTTCAGTAGAGTTTGCTTTGATCATACCTAATACTGGAGAAAGCTTTTCTCTAGTCATTGGTTCGTTAGGACCGATTTCCTTAACTTCGCAAACTAAGATCTGAACATCATCAGCTACTTTGAAACCAGCCTGTTCAGCGATCCAAGTAGCGTTCTTACCTGGAACGATGCTGTTTAATCTAGCTTCATTTACGTTTTCACTGTATGCTGTTGCACCGAACATGAACTGTTCAAGTTTCTTCTTTTCTTCAGCATTACAGAAATGTACATGATAACGACCAAGTTCTTTCTTGAATTCATCATAGATTTCGTGATCTACAACAACAACCTGTTCAGATGCACAAATCATACCGTTATCGAATGATTTTGATAAATAAATATCGTTTGCTGCCATTTTGATTTTACAAGACTTTTCTACGTATGCAGGAACGTTACCAGCACCTACACCTAAAGCAGGTTTACCACAAGAGTAAGCAGCCTTAACCATTGCGTTACCACCAGTAGCTAAGATAGTAGCAACACCTGGATGATTCATTAATGCACTAGTTGCATACATAGTTTTCATTGGTAACCACTGGATTACGTTCTTAGGAGCACCAGCTTTTACAGCAGCATCTAACATTACCTTAGCAGCCATAACTGAACAGTCATGAGCACCTGGGTGGAATGAGAAGATGATTGGGTTTCTAGTCTTCATAGCGATTAAAGACTTAAAGATAACTGTAGAAGTTGGGTTTGTTACTGGAACGATACCACAAACAACACCAACTGGTTCAGCGATTTCAGTGATACCAGTAAGTGGATCTTCATTAATAATACCTACAGTCTTTGTATGACGCATGTTGTTAGTAACATATTCACAAGCGAATAAGTTCTTAACAGCTTTGTCTTCAAATACACCACGGCCAGTTTCTTTTACAGCAGCTTCTGCAAGAACACCGTGTTTATCAAGACCAGCAACTGACATCTTTGCTACGATGTAGTCAACAGTTTCCTGGTCAAAACCTTCGAATTCGTCTAATGCTGTTAATGCGTTATTAACTAACTCATCAATGCAAGCATCAGTCTTTTCTTCTGTCCATTCTTCAACTTTCTTTTCGACTTTCTTATCAGCCATTTTTATATCCTCCATTGACCAAAATATTTCTTCTTCATATTTTGTAAGTTCACTATACATGAGTTCTTGTGAAAAAACAAGCATACTTTTGTGAAAATTTACACAATTTGTACATAGCATTTACTGTAAACGTTTGCAGTTTAGGGATATCCGATTGTGTTATTTTGTGCTTAGTTTTTATCAGAATTTTAAATTATAATTATTTTTTATAGTGATAGAATACTCTCAAAATCGTGAATGTTTTCTCTTAACATCTTTCGCTGAACGTATCTACAGTCTTTAATATCTCTCTTGCAATATTCATCTTATCCTTAAATAAGGCACTCATACTACCAATTGACTTGAAAGGATCCTGTAACAAGACCTTCTTGTCTTCAATGAAACCATTCTTCACAATATAATCTACTAATAATTCTACAAAGTGAATCTGCCTAGAATTCAAGCTCTGATCATCTAAGAAGCGTGAGAACTCAGCCATAGCTGCTTGTCTGTCTAATCCTACTATCTTTCTAATTAATCTTGTGATAGGTGTATCACCAAAATGTAATCGATAATCGTCTTTACTTCCTAAGTCTATCCATAATAAGTTTTCTAGATGTTTCATTTCATCCGGTGTAATGACTTGATTATGTCTGAGCTTATAGATAGCTTCATCATCTTCATGTGCTTTTAAATAATGCTGTACTTTCTCTTTATAGTTCTCTAAGCCTTCATCATTATAGAAAGCATCATTCATCTTTGTTTCAATGATTTCATCTTCAAAATGTGTATCTACTGGATCTACTATTGGACCAGGGTCTAAATACTTAACCAACCCTCTAATCTTCTCACGTAGTACTTCTAGATCAAAATAATTAGCTGTCTTCCAGTAATCAGGATCTTTGGCACATTTTAAATATTCAGCATTTCTTGCAATATCAGGAGTTGCTTGTTTTTTATAAAGTTCATTTGCAATCGCAACAACATTGTTGATAACTGAAGTAGCATCATAATGATTGAGATAAGCCATTTCAATCATATACATCTGTCTATCAAAGAATTTAGCTTGTGTATCTTCATCATGAATGACAACAAGCGAAGACAATTCATCTTTAATATAATGTGTATCCATTTCATTGAGATTTCTCCAATTATCCGGATTTTTATATTGATGTACATACTTCAAACGCAGTTTTACATTAAAACTATCTTCATTGAGTGATTGAATATAGTCTGACATTTCTTTGATCTGTTTGTTGATTTCATCAACATAATCCTGGTCTGTTGCATTCTGTTCAAGCGCATAAAGTATATCTACTCGCAACTTATAAATACGCTGAGAGAGTGATTCTATAATACCTGATTTTTCAGCATTCTTGTTTACTCTGAAATATTCCATATTTCCTAGGTAATCAAATATTAAGAATTCTTTCTTGTCATCTCCTGGACCAAACAAGTCTTTTCTTAGTCTTGTCCCTCGTCCAATCATCTGCCAGAATTTTGATTTACTTCTCACCTTTTTGAAGAATACAAGATTCACAATATCCGGTACATCTATTCCTGTATCTAACATATCTACACTAATAGCTACTTGAGGGTAACTGTCTGTTTTACCAAAACGTTCTATAGCTTCCTGAGCATATTTTGTATTAAATGTAATAACTTCAGCTAGTTTTCCTTTATATTCAGGATAGAGTACATCAAATCTTTCCTTGATCTTATGTGCATGATCTTGATTAGCAGCAAATATAATAGTTTTACCTATCTTATCTCCTCCTTCAATCTTAATACCATGTTCCATAAGTTCTCTAATCACAGTATCAATTGTATTTAAATTAAAGATAAACTTATTTAGCTGTGATGACTCAATCGTATCAGTATCAGGGAAAAGTGTATCAAATTCTTCCTTCTCCTCTTCCGATAAATCGTCATAGCAAATACCTTCTTCTAAGAACTTTAGTTTTGTTTCATAAGAATGGTAACTGACTAAATATTTATCTTTTACAGCTTTTTCATATTCATAAGCATATGTAGGAACACCTGTTTCTAAGTCAAATATAGAATATGTATTCATACTTATACTGTCTTTAGGTGTTGCAGTCAAACCTATAAGTAAAGCATCAAAGTAATCAAATATATCTTTATACCTGTTATATATACTACGATGACTTTCATCTAGGATAATCAAATCAAAGTGTCCTGGTGTGAATAAACGATTTCCATCTTTTCTTCTTGTTTCATCAATCGCATTCATCATTGTAGGATATGTACTAAAGATCATCCTTGATACTTCTGGATCATCTTTATTTTCACAAAGGTTACATGTAGTCAAAGAAGGCAGAAGGTTTACAAAACTTTTCTTTGCCTGTCTTACTAATGCAGTACGATCAGCAAGGAATAAAATATTCTTTGCCCAATCCGCTTTAGTCAATACATCTACTAAACTTATCGCAACACGTGTTTTACCACTCCCTGTTGCCATAACAAGTAATGCTTTACGACTTCCTTTTTCAAAGTCTTCACATGTTCTTACAATGGCTTCTTTCTGGTAATAACGGTTTGTGATGGCATCTTGTATAACAGGTTTAGAAATACTTCTACGAGTATCTCTTCTATCAATAAGTAACTGTATCTCATCCTGTGAGAAGATAGAAGAAATCCTTCTATCTGGATACATCATATCATCCCAGATATATGTTTCATAACCATTTGTATAGAATATGACAGGTCTTAGACCATATTCCTTTTCAATGCAATCTGCATAAAGCTTAGCCTGATTACGTCCAATACGAGGATTTGCACTTGTTTTTTTAGCTTCTATAACAGCTATAATCTTCCCAGTTCTACCACGTAATATATAATCTACATAACCATCTTGAGACTCTGTTGGCATATGATGTACAGGAAATTCTACTTGTACATTTGTATCAAAGTCCCATCCTGCTTCTTTAAGTTGCAGATCAATAACAAGTTTTCTTGTCTGCCATTCAAGAGCATTATTAACATCAATATACTCAACAGCTTTCTCTTCTTTTCTCTTAGCAGCACCTTGTTTTCTTAATTCCACATTTTCAGCAATAACTCTAGCAAGTTCTTCTTTTTGTTTTGCTTCTTTTTCTTTTTGTTTAGTAAGAATCTCTCTGATCTGTTCTTTAAGATCCTTATTCACAAACATATGTGTTTGATCAGGTAACTTAGCAGGATCAAATTTAGGTAACTGTTCCTGGTAATTTATTCCATATGAATAATTAATCCAGCTAATAAGTCTATAGAGATTATTCAAAGCAAGTACTGCTTCTTCTCTATTCACCTTAGCATTTGTATGCGTTGCATAGTTACCCAATTTAACTATATATTTAACACCTTCATAAACATCATTAGGAACAATTTGTTTAAATGTGTATTCATTGACTAAAGCACTTAGATTATCTCTATATGGCATCTGTAAGTCTATATCGTTCTTATACATGTAATGAACTGCTTGTTCTAATGCACGTCTTGTAAGCATTGCACAGGATGAAGGTGATACCATAAGTCCTTTTTCTGCTTCTATACATATTTCAGCAAAGTCTTGAAATTCTGTTTTTTTCTTTAAAAATGTAAAGTTCAATAGTACCATCTCCTTTATGTTTCTATTATATCCTAAAAAAGAACTTTATTGGGAATAATTGTAGTTACATTATCTATTTAACTTAAAGAATGGTATACTTTAGCTATATTCTATGGAGGTGATTTTATGGATTCAAAGCAACATGATGAATTATTGGAATTACTTGAAAAATCTGAAGAGGATGTTAGAGATGGTAGAGTAGCACCTATAGAGGATACTTTTGAAGAACTAAGAGATATATTAGGTAGTGGTGATTAGCAGCTAAGGCTGCTTTTTTATTATATAAAAGGCAGGATTGGTCCTGTCTAAGATAAATTTCAATGATGATATCTAAATCCTATATTGTCTTTTGAATCTTTTAGCACCGGTATTATAAATAGATTCAAGTGTTAATTTGTCATCATTTATTTCAGCAATAACTATTTCAACCTTCTCTTCTGGAATAAAAATAGTAAATGGAAGTTTAATAGCTGAGATTTCTTTTAACAAATTTGAAATCAATTCTTTTTCACTCCATCCAAAGTCATCACTCATATTTTTTATTCTTTTTGTGATTGCTGGTGCCATTGTTACAATTGATTTTTCGTAGGGAAAAAAGTTTTCACTATATATAGATAAATATTCCATATTAAAACCATTGCATAATCCACTTAAATCATATGAAATTACCTCACAAAGCAATTTAAAGGCGCCTTTTTCATTATGTTCTTCAACAAGAAAATCTGCCATTTCTAATTTAACACATCTATAACATCCAAAATCTCTAGTCTCAATATTTTTGATACATTCTTCATTAAAATACTGCCAAATCTTATCACGATAGTTTCTATAAGGAGGTGTTTGCATTTTTTCTGTAAAATTCCATATATCCAAACCATTAATTCTATGATTATGTATATAAGGAATCCATTCATATTTTTTCAACAACGCTTCCCCTTTTGATGTATATTTATATGGTTTTTCAGGAAATAAGATATCTAGCTCTTCTTCTGAAATATTTTCTAGAATACGTTCAATCATTTCTGACTTTTTCCCTGACGCTTTTAATCCATGAGACTGAAGAACGGGTTTTAACTCAGATATCTTTTTCTTTGTAAGTCTGTTTGCTGAAAAATCTATTTCTATAAAACCATCCTTTTCAAGTTTTGAAAGAATTGATTGAACATCCTTAATTCCATATTCATAAGACCAGAATTTTGGAAACTTGTTACCAGATGTACAATAATAACTTGCATAGCTTAGAACAAGAACTTCATGTGGATATAAGGAATCACAAGTAGGCATTTTACCACTTATTCCCTTTTCAATAGGAAACGTATTATCTTGATTTTTATTTAATAAATCAGAACCATCTGATTTCGCTTTACTTACTTCCTTTTTCTTAAAAAAATCAAATAAACTCATTGCAACCACCTTTCTCGCGTTCATTCTATAAAATTACTTATTCATTTTTCATAATGAATAACCAACTACTATTAAATATCTCTGATTAAGCATCTATTACATCAAATTCATCAAATGATTTTCTTGAACTTGGATTACATAACGCTGTGTCCTGTAATGACTTTTTCAAATTATCACAGCAAGGTTTAAATGATAAATAAGTTATTCCTCCACCAACAACACCACCAACTACAGGAATTGCTTTTCTAAAGAAACCAGCAAAAACCTGTTTAGTCATATACACACCAAACCATCTTGAGATTTTCTTTACAATAGGATAGAAAGTACCTTTTGTTAGTGCTTTTTGTAATAGTTTTTTCTCTACTCCTTTTCCTAATGCATTAGAAAGTATCTTAATGCTTGCAACTGAGCCCTCTACTCCATACATTACACCTAAACATAAAGTAATAAGATTCATAGTCTCGTCATCAATATTCACACCATTTTCAACATTTATTTCAGGAAAACCATACAGATATAACAATTTCTGTATAGCTCTTAGCATATACCCATAATATTGAGCAATATCTGTTGGCAATGTAGCAAACATAGCAGCTCCACCAGGAGCACCCAATGCTAAGGAAATACCACTTACACAATTTCTTTCATATTGGATTACTTGATCTGCTATATTATCAATTTCTTCAACTGTTATACCTGCATGTGCTGGATTGAACTTTACTGCGTCTTGAACAACATCATTTGCATAGTTTTTCATAAATTGCTTTCTCAAAAATTCTTCTCGATCAATATGCACACCCGGTATTCTTAGCCCAAGAATAATTATATCTTCAGTATCCACTCTTCCATCTTTATTAATATCTAAAGCATCAAATACTTTATCATTAGAATCAAAAACAATATCTTTGCCTTTTGAAACAGCCTTTTTAACTTCATTTCCTGTATTTTCAATAACATTCTTCATTTCAAATTTATTCATTGTAAATACCCCCACAAATAATATTCATAAAATAATTTTAGCACATTATGCTTATGAATTGAGATTTTATTGATATATTGACATATAATCACAACTAATATAAAAGCCCAAAATCGTTCAATAGTAACTTAATATGTTTTATTGCTAATAGTTCACGTAACCTTGATTTATCGATTTCTTGTACGAATGATGCGAACTGATTTTGGAGTTCTAGAGGGGGAACAGGAATTGATATTTCTCCTATTTTTTTAGCGGATGGCAAATGTACTAAACAGGCATTACGAGCTTCTTTCTTCATAAGTCCTAGCATATAAAAATCCCAAATATTTTCAAAATATTTATCATTGATTTTATCATTTTGCAATGTCAGTCTTAATAAAGAAGGAGAAATTACACCCTTTTCCATATTCTCATCAAGTTTTAAATACTTACCTAAAGTTCCATCACAAGTAATAATATAATCATTTGGAAATAATTCAAATCTTGACACTTTTCTATCAAAGTATTCTTTTGATATATAATACTCTCCAAGTGATTGATTTTTTTGAATAGCATTTATTTGAATATACACTTTATATGTATCTTCTCCTTTTGGAACAAACAAATCTTTTTTCATGTCACTTCCGAAAGGACCTTTTGTCATTCTTGCAACCAAATCATTAAACTTTACAGAACTATATTTAAACTCAATATTAGGATCCCCAAACATCTCCACAAATCGGGCTTTGATTGCTTCGTCTAGTAGTTCCAATTGGTTATTCTGATTATCAATAACCTCTAAAATCTTATCCAATTTCATAACTATATTTTTTTGCTTTTCAATTGTTGGCAGTTCAACTATGTTCTGTGAAGTCGCAGACAACCATTGTCGCTTATGATTTTCAGGCGTATGCTGTAAGAACTTCAACAAATAGTAACAATACTTAATATCTGCTTGTTCTGTATTCTTCAATAACTTCATAGCAGAAGATTTTACTTTGAATGGAAAATCAACAAATTGCACCGAAGTAGTAAAATCATCAAATATAATTACTGGCAAATTATCAAATATATTATTCTTTTCATCAGTATATCCAAGTATAAATGACTTACCAGCTGTTAATACTGGAGTCTCATAAGAATCATCGTATTGATCACTGTCTACGATATATTTTGCCGGCTGTTCATAAGAAATGAATTCTTCTAATTTACATCTACTCATTCACTCCACAAATGCAGATTTGCATTTAATCATAAAATCAGGATTTATAGAGCACTTTCCCACCTCAATTTTTTACTCTATCAAGCCACAAACTTTCTATGTGACTCTTTAACATTATTCTGATTAACCATTGCATAATGCATAGTTGTATCTATTTGTGAATGCCCTAATAAACTCTGTACCTGTTCAATAGGCATCCCTTTATCTATAGCTCTAGTAGCTACTGTTCTTCTAAACTTATGTGGATGTACTCTATGTATACCTAAACGTCTACCTAAATTCCTTAATCTTATCTCTACACCACTAATCTGTAACCTATTAAAAGGTTTATCTAAAGAGACGAATAATGCTGGATTATCATCTGTTCGGCTCTTTAGATAATTCTTTAAGTGTATTTTTGTTCTTGCATCAAAGTAAACAGGTCTTTCTTTATTCCCCTTACCAAACACAACACATTCTCTATTCTCAAAATCTATATCTTCTATATTGATATTTACTAGTTCCCCTACTCTCATACCTGTAGAAGCCAACAAATCAATAATAGCCAAGTCTCTTAAATTATCACAACTATCTCTTAAACACTCTAAAGATTCATCAGATAAAGTTTCTTTAATCACCTTATCTGTTTTTATCTTATGAATTCTCTTCATAGGGCTCTTAAGAATATAGTTTTCTTCTTCTAGCCAAGAGAAGAAACTACTTAAATTTCTTCTTATATTATCTATACTTACCTTAGAACAATTGTTTATCTTCTGATAATCAGTAAGATATGTTCTTAAATGATCTGTAGTCATATGTGTAAAATGTATATCTGTTCTATTCTCCAACATTACTAAAGTAGACTTATAATATTGAGTTGTTCTTTTTGAACATCCTTCTATCTCTTTTGATGCAATAAACTTATCTATGAGTTCCATATTAGAGTATTCAAAGATATCCTGAATACTATCTTCTTCCATAATAAAAGTTACGTTATCCAGACAAGACTTTAATGTTCTATGTAACATTTCCATCTGTGCATTGTCTAGATAACGTAACAATTTCTGTTCAATTTCTTTAATAATAGTTTCTTTCATGTTGATAACCTCCGTTACCAACATCATCTACACCCTTATTAAACAAATTTATTCAATTATATTAACCAAAATACTCTTGCATTAAGCTATCAAATAGTTCTTGTGATGCTTCTAATGACTTCTGTATTCGAGACCTTGATTTATCGATTTCTTCTACGAATGATGCGAACTGATTTTGGAGTTCAATTGGTGCCATTATAAGTTCTACATTTTTGAGCATGCCTGCATTCACTACATTCATAGTCGAATGTCCAGATGCTGAATTCAGTATTTTTTGTAAATCATCACTTCCAAAAAAATATTTGAAATATATTGAAATAATAAATTCTGCATCAAATGCTATTTTCAACAGACGTGGATTGATTATCCCAGGTTCAAAATTCTCTGGCATAATCATTGTTTTTCCGCATGTACCTACCAAACTTATCAGTATATCTCCTGCATGAACCTCGCAACTTTTTAAACTGTTAAATCTATCTTCATTAATATAATAATCTCCAAAAGTAGGATCATTTTTTATCACTTGTTCTTGTCCATATATTTTAAAGCCCTTTTTTACATAAAATTCTTTTTTTAAAGATGAGCCGAAAGGTCCTGCTTTAATTGAAGCTTTTCCTTCTTTTATCAAATTACCTATTTTGACTTTTGGATATCTTGTTATCTTATCCGTTGGACGACCAAACATCTCCACAAATCGGGCTTTGATAAGCTCATCTAATAAATCTAATTGTTCTTGATACTTCTCAATAATTCTCTTCAAACTAGTAAGTCTATATGAAATATCTTTTTGATAATCTAAATCAGGATACGGAATAACAACATTATCAAAGTCTTTCTTTGTAATGTGTTTCATTGTAGCTCCATGTGTCTTTAAAGACATTTTATCTAAATTGTATTCAACAGCATACATGAAATAGAATTTGTCAATTTCAACTTTATCAAATACAACTTTAAAGATATGTTGATTTAATAATGCTTTTCCACGATTCCAAAGATATACACCTAAACTAGCAGACCAAGAAATCAACACATCTCCATCATTTAACTCTATTTTTTTAGGATAATCTCCATTGTAATATCCTAAGTCATAAGCATTACCAGTGAGATCTTGTATTCTGATTATAGGTAATCCTTCACTACCTCTCTGTTCTGGCTTAAATGCATAACCATTTATATAAGTAGCGATATCACCAAGCTTTTTATACTCCACACTTATCCTACAAATGCAGATTTATCACCCACATTTAGCTCCTTTCTAGTCCTTCAATAAAGACTTTAATTCCTTAATACTCTCTTCTATCTCTTTATTAAGTGCTTCAATATCACCTAATATCTCATGAGTAGGACGATACTCAACCTTCTCATAAACAATCTCTTTATATTTATTAATAGAAAGATCATAATCATTCTCTGCAATCTCTTCTTTAGGTACAAAGAAACTCTGCTCTGTTCTCTTTCTATCCTTCTCTTCATCTAAATGTTCATATCTATGAATAATATCAGGAATATCATTCTCTTCTACTGGTGAACGCTTATCATCTAATGAAAGACCATCAGCTTTCATATCATAGAACCAGACATTATCAGTACCACCTGTAGTAGTCTTAGTAAATACTAATATAGCTGTAGATACACCTGCATAAGGTCTAAATACACCACTAGGCATAGAAATAACTGCATGTAACTGGTTATTCTCTACTAGTTCTTTTCTAATACTCTTATGTGCTTTACTAGAACCAAATAATACACCATCAGGTACGATACATGCACATCTACCACCTACCTGTAATGAACGTAAGAATAACGCAATAAATAACAATTCTGTCTTCTTAGTCTTACATACAGATAATAAGTTTTCTGCAACTACCTCATAGTCTAATGACCCCTTGAATGGCGGATTAGCTAAGATAAGAGAGTACTTATTTTCATCAATATTCTGTTGTGAAAGGCTGTCTCTATATTCTATTTGTGGATTTTCTACATAATGAGAAATAAGGTTCATAGCCCCAATTCTAAGCATTGTAGAATCCATATCAAAACCATTAAACATCTTATTATTAAAATGTTCTTTAAGTTTATCATCTAAGAATAATTCTTCATGTTTTTCTCTTAAGTATTCTTCAGCACCAATAAGGAACCCTGCAGTCCCCATTGCTGGATCACATATTGTATCTGTAGGTACAGGTTTTACAAGATTTACCATCATATTAATGATATGTCTAGGTGTTCTAAACTGTCCATTTGTACCAGAATTATTAAGCTTATTTAATAGGTATTCATATAAGTCACCTTTTATATCTGCTTCTTCTGTATTGAGTCCTTCTATTCCTGTAACTACTTTCTGTAATAGGTTTGCAGTAGGAATCTTAAAGATGGCATCTCTCATAAATCTTGCATAAGAAGATTCACCATCACCTTTTAAATTCTTAATGAATGGGAATAATTCATCATTCATAATTTGATACATCTTATCAGCACTACCAATATCCTTGAAATGATGCCATCTCAAATATGGTTTATCTTTAGGGAATAAACCTTCAATATTCATTCCAAATAATTCAGCATCTGCTTCATTCTTTGTTTCTGCTTCATCTAATTGTTTCATATACATAAGATAAGTGAATTGTTCAATGACATCTAAAGGGTTAGTAATCCCTCCTGTCCAGAACGACTCCCATATCTTATCAACCTTATTCTTTAATTCTCCTGTTAACATAATGTTCTCCTTATCTTTTGACATTATAACATAGTTCACTCCACTAAAAAAAGAACAACTCATACCCGAGCTGTTCTCTTAATTCAAAACGTCCAATTATATTAATCTTCTTTTCTTCTTAATAATGTATATCCAACAATACTTAATAAAGCAATTACTGCAAACATTCCTACTAAGCTTTCATCGCCTGTTTTTACACTTACAGTTGTATCACCATTATTAATTGTTTTTAAGTTTGCCATTGCTTTTTCTAATTCAGCTTTTGCATTATCCACTTCAATTTGTGTTGCATTTTCATCATTATATACATCAGTTGCTGCTTTTAAGGCATCATTAAATAGAGTCCATGTAGCTTCTGTGTATTTTGTAGCTTCTAAACCACTTGCTTTATCGATGAGTGCTTTTAAAGCAGTTTTATCAACTTTAATTAGAATTAATTTTTCAATAGCTAACTGTAAATTTGAATATGCTGTATCAATTTCTTTTTGACTACTATCATCAGTATTCAATACTTCTTTTGCCCTATCTAGTGCTGATAAATATTCTTTATAGCTATTTGATGTATAATCTTTTTCATTGTATGTTTTAGCCACCAAATCAGCTAATGCTTTATTTGAACGAGTTATTACTTTTACAGTTGTTGTAACACCATTTGCAATTGTTCCTGTTACGCTATAAGTACCTGGTACATTAACATCAATTATATCTAAATTCCATGTAATTTCAGCCATTTCTTTTTTATTTAAATTATCATCCCCAGCAACAGTTACCATTGTTGGTAAAAGTGCTTTGATATCTTCTAAATTAGCATTAATAGCTGGGTGTAAATCTGGTATTTTAGATGTTATTTGAGTTATTGGTGTATCTGTTGTAATATAGAAATTTTGATATTTAGCATTTGTATTGTATATTCCTAAGCCTACATAACCTTCATTATATTGACGATCAGATTCACTAATTACATGATTTATATATTCTACACCATTTACTAAAGCAACAATTTTATTACCGTCGACATTAATTTCTATATGGTATTTGTTATCAGGTGCTATTGCTAGGTTATTTGTACTTGCAAAGGTATAATCACCTTTAAAATCAAATAAACGTACAGTGTTTCCATTTAATTGTAATGAATAACATCCATCCCATACATTTTTTGTTTTTGATTGAAAAATAAAGTTTAATATACCTGTTTGATATGTAGCATCTATTTCATATTTAAATTTATTTGTACTAATTTTATTCGCAAACATGAAGCCGTTGTCATTAGAAGATGCAACATATGTTTCATCATCAATATGCCAGTTGCCAGCTACAGCTTTAAAATCACTTAAATTTGTTTTAAAATTATTTTTATAAATATGAACTGAACATTTTTTTGTAATATTTGGATTTTGTTTTGCTGCAACAGTGATTGTTGCGTCACCAGCTTTCAATGCTTTTAATACAGCTTTGCCACCATCTTGTTCTAAGGAAATAACATCCTTATTATCAACTGTATAAACTAACTCTTGAGATAATTCAGCTGGTGAAACCCAACTATTTAATGTAAATTCATCACCTACATAGCCATCGATATTAGTTTTATTAATTCCTACAGATAGTGGTTTAGTTGGTGTTAATTTATCTGTCCAAATTGTTTTCATTGGATATATTGTAATATTTCCAGTAGCATTACCATCAATACTATAAACACTTAAACCTTTACTTACTGGACTTGCAAAAATTTGCATTGCTCCTGCAACTGTATAATCCTTTGTAAATACTTCTACAGAACTGCGATCAACATAAATATGTAAATCAATTGAACCATCAGCATTCAATTCAACATTTTGACCACATACATTAAGTCGTTCACCTTTAACAACAATAACTCCTGATTTTAAACGATCAATAGTTAACTGTTTATTTTTTAGATTATATTTAACAACTGTTTCCTGATCATTACCTGTTCTAACTTTAAAACCTACTTCACTGCATTTACTATCTGGTTTTAAATGTGCAACAAGTTCATAACTATCACCACTAAAATTCTTTAATGGATTATTTTTTTCATTAATAGTAACGTCATTTAATTCAACTTTATTTGCTTCATCTCTTAATGTTTTATATTCATTAATTGGTGTTTGAGTTAAATAATATTTACCAGAACTATTCTTCTTGATTCCTAATCTTAACTGTAAATTATATGTTCCGTTAAAAATAGTATTACCATTAGCATTAGGAATTGCATTATTAAAACCACTATCCCAAGTGTTCATCCAATTTAACGCAATAATATCTTGAGGTTTAAAATTATCCTTAGTTCCAAAATCCCCTCTATAATATGTCATTGCTGCGTATGAATCAGGACCAAAGTTCATAATTCCATCATTATCTTCATTTCCCATTCCACCAGCATTAGTACTTGCATATTGTTCATCAGGAACAAAAGACCATTTACCATTAACTTGTTTAAAATCACCTATTTTATATTTTCTTCCGCCACGGTCTAAGACCCATTTAACTTCGCCAGTTTCTTGATTATTTTCATCTTTAACTACTAATGGATATAAATCTGGACATTCAGTATGTAAATCTCCATAAACTGATTCAACTTTCCAATTAACTAAATCTTCTGATGAATATATTCTTAATGGTCCTCCAGCGAGCACCATAAACCATTTATTTTCATATCTAAATACTTTTGGATCTCTACATGCAGTATTTTTTAAAGAATCGTCTGTCCAATTAATTAAGACTTTTCCTTCATCATATTTATGGAAAGTTTCACCATCTTTACTATATGCTGCAGTAATTTTTTGAACATCACTACCATTACCACCATTAGAAGTAATAAAGAATACAAGTCCTTCTTCACCTTCATTAAATATTGCTGGTGCTGTTTCATGATTAGCAATTACTGCACACCCTGAATACATTGTTCCATATTCATCTGGATAAAATTGAATTGGCTGTTCTTTCCAATGAATCAAATCTGTACTTGTCGCATGAGACCAATGCATTGGTCCCCAATTTGATGAATCATAGTATTGGTAAAATAAATGATATTTTCCTTTATAATATACTAGTCCACATGGATCATTACCCCATCCATCTTTTACAGAATAATGGTATTGACCACGATAATCTTCGTTATAGTATGATTCATCAGCTTGCATACGATGAACACGGATTCGATATAAAACCTTTGCATTTCCATTTCTTACTGTTAATGTATAAGTTTGTAAGTCTTTGGTAACTGGCAAATTATTAATATCAACTATTTCTCCATTTTCATTAGTCGCAACAATTTGACTATCATTTTTAATTTCTGGACTTAAGCTTACTGCTGTTGTACTGTTTGTAACATATGTAATGTAAACATATTGACCTTTAGAAAATGCAATTTGTTTATCAACTTTACCATTAATACTATTAACACTCAAATTATCTAATTGAGGTGAATTAGTACCATCTATAGGTGTGTATTCAATATTTTGATATGTTACATTGCCATTCCAAGTAAGTAAACCAAATTTACCCCTTGTAAGAGCATCATTTTGTCCATAATGAGAATCTTCATTACGATCATTCATCGTATAATCAGCAGTATTAATTACAAGTTGACCATTGATATAATAAACAATATGTTTATCAATAACAGTCACTTTTAAATGATACTCATCATTTTCATCTAATGATATAGACTTTGATCTAGCCAAATCATAAGTACCATCTTGTTCAAATTTAAATAATCTTGCTTCTCCACTAGCACCATTAATATTTGCTACATACATACTTTTATTATTTAAATCTTTACTTGCTCTAAACACTAATGATGCTGCACCACGACGTTCATTAAACTTGACATCTGCTTCATAAACAAAATTATCTCCATCTGTTTCACTTAACAAAAACGCATCATTTGCACCATTAGATTTTCCTGTAATTCCAATATCACTAATTTTATAGTTATCATTTTCTTTAATACCATCTAAGTTTGTATTTAAAAACTTGGAATTACTTGTATCTGTAATTTTAATATTACTAAATTTAGCACTACTATTAAATGTTAATAACCCAATATATCCCCCATTCCAATTATCAACTTTACCAGTTCTAACAACTTCATTTTTAGCATTATTTGATAACTTAAAAACATAATTACCCATTTCATCAAATTCAATATACATATGAACTGTATCACTAAAATCAATTGAACGGGCTTCATCACTAGTTATGTAAGCGTAATTTGTAACACCATTTTCTACTTTAAATAATCGAGCTCTATTTTGTGTCTCATCAGTATTAAAATTAATTGCATACCACGAATTAGTAACATTTTCTTGATCTGCAACGCCTATCGCCAATCCTGCACTAATTCCATCAATAAGTTTTACATCTCCTTCATAAATAAAGCTTTTGTATTTATCTCCTTTATTTAATAAAGCATGATGATCAGCACCATCTTTTTTACTCAACACTATACCATCTTCATTTGATGTAACTTCACCATTACTCTTAGAAACAAAATCATGTAACTCTTTTGCTTCTACTTTTCTTTCAAATGTTCCATTAGGAACATTAGTTTTTTCATCCAGCATATTAGATGCATTTACAAACGTTAGATTTGTAAAACATAATGAAAAAACTAATAAAAAACTGAATAATTTCTTTATCATATTTCCCTTCCTTTCCTTTTCTTAGAAATCGCTTACACATTTATTATATAATTATTAGTTTGATTAGTGATGTGTGATATGTAACATTGGTATATGACAAATGTCATTTAAACTGTTCTTTATTTGCAACAATACTCCAGTGATTAAAATAAAAAATTGGAAGGTTACTCTTCCAATCTATCTAAACCAAATTATTTTGTGTTTTATACTTAATCTTCTTATACTTATCAGTTTTAACAAAGTTTTCGCAAATAGCTTTCTTTCTTAATCCATCTCCAATAAATACCATCTTACCCATGCCTTTGGAATCAAGTCCTGTAATGCTATATCTACATCCAAATTGAAAATACTGTTCTCCCGCCATCAGCTGTCCCTTTGCTCTAATGATATTTCCAAATCTACCATGAATTATTGCTCCAAGGAAGGATAATAATTGTTCTGGTGTTTTCATGGAATCATTTTCTAGTGAAATAAAGGCTATTCGCAGCATTTTATGTAATTTTAAACAGAATTATATTATACTAACACAAAAGGGTGGGATGTGATATGGAAAATAGAAAGATTATTCTTGATGGGGTATCTTATAATTACTTTACTGATGAAGAGTTAGATGATTTCAAAACTACAATCGCATACGAAGAAAGAAAAAAGAATAAAGACTTCAAACTTATAGAGTTTGAGGATTTCATAAAAGACAGGGAAGAAAAATATGGGGTCAAATTTTAATGTAAAAATTGATTCTTATGTATTAGAAAAAATAGACAAAATTGATTACTACAATCATATCATAAAAACAGGTGGAAGATTATACCGTCTCAAAAGGTATATTTTCCACCTGTTTATTAATGTAATTTGTGCTTTAACACTATATTTTTCAATTCTATTTTTCATAAGATGTTGGTAATCTCTTTTTACTTCATTAAAAGTTGATGAAGTGGGAGATCGATCCATATTTATATTACTTATCTGTTTGAATAGTACATATTCCATCACTTATTAAAACTCTCCTTCTTTATATGCTCTAGCAATCACATAAGAAGGTTCATAAAAAGCACCATTTGTATAACTATCAATAGTATTACAAATTTCATCGTTATAAACGCGAATAATACCTGATACATAATCTTCATTAGACACTGAAGTATCTACAATAAGACGTGAATAAACCTTTCCCATATCCATAGCCGTTGGAATAATAGTGCATAACTCACTATCTACGTCTTCTATATTAAATTTGCCTTGTTTTAATCCATAATCTTTGATCCAATCATCTGCAACTTTATCTGGATTCTCACAGTGTAGTACACTTGCAACACTAATCAAATGATACAAGTTATCATAACCTATAGTATTGACCACATACTTATTTCTTTGACGTAATTTACGTGCTACAAGCTCAATCATGAAACACATAAACAATAAATCATTTTCAGTTATCTCTTCATCTTCAAAGTATTTATTAATCATAGTGAATAACTCCTTTCAAAACAAAGTTGTTTCAAAGATTCTTCTGTACAAAATACAATCTGATGTGTAGGATACTTGAACTTTACTAGTTCCCAGAATGCTTCTCTAGTAATTAACCCTCGCACAAAATCATCCACATAATTCCAAATAGTATCATCTGCCATAGGACCTTCTACACAATCATAGTTATGTGTCTTACCTCTTCTACAATCCACTACAAAATCTAACCATTCATCCGTCATTTCATTAAATACTAATGTATTTAATGAATCATCCTTAGTGTAGCTATATACATTCACAACATGTCCATGCTTTTTAGTCAATGCCCAACGTTTAGCTTGTTTTTCTAAATTTGTACAATAAAAACCATATCCAAAATCTTTATAAAAACCATCTGTAATAATTTTTGGCTGATCTACAATCACACTACTTCCATGAAATAATTCCATTAGTAACCATCCTTTCTTTAAGTCATATACTTTCCATGAGACTCTTTTACATTATTTTGATTAACCATTGCATAATGCATGGTTGTATCTATCTGAGAATGTCCTAATAAGTTCCTTACCTGTTCACCAGGAATTCCCTATCTATAGTTCTAGTAGCTACTGTTCTTCTAACCTTATCTTTTGACATTATACCATAGTTCACTCTATTAAAAAAAGAACAACCCCTAAGGGTTGTCCTATGACTTCTTGCTCACGGCATATTAAAAATTATAGTAAGAATACAATCCTATTAATCCTAGAACTAATATGATCAACAAAATTGAAAAAATTATTTTTTTGTTTTTAAATTCATGCTAATCTCTCATTCTTATAATTTCTTTAATGTTTCTTCTACATCATCTAGAATCTGACTGAACTTAGTTAAAGCTCTAGATACAGGTTCTGGTGTACTAAAATCTACACCTGCATGCTTTAATTCATCTAATGGATAAGCACTACCACCCATTGATAAGAATTCTAAGTATTTCTTTACTGCACCATCTTCATTATTAAGAATTGCTTCACTTAGCGCAACTGCTGCACAATAACTTGTTGCATACTTATATACATAGAATGGTCTATAGAAATGAGGAATTCTCGCCCATTCATACTGTACTTCATCATCAATGACGAGATCTTCACCAAAATAATCTTTGATCAAGTTCTTATATAATGTATTCATGCTTGCTGCAGTGATGGCCTCTCCTCTTTCAGCCATGGCATGTGCATCTCTTTCAAATTCTGCAAACATTGTCTGACGATAAACTGTTCCTTTGAAACCTTCTAGATAATGGTTTAATAAAGCCAAACGTTCTTTAGGTTCAGTTGTCTTCTGTAATAACTGTTCTACAAGTAAGTTTTCATTGACTGTAGAAGCGACTTCAGCCACAAAGAGTGTATAGTCTGCATTTTGTGGTGTCTGTGTATGGTTAGAAAGCCACGTATGCTGTGAATGACCCATTTCATGGGCAATTGTACTGACACTATCTAATGTGCCTGTAAAGCTAGTAAGAATGTATGGATTAGAGTCATAAGTACCACTAGAGAAAGCACCACCACGTTTACCATTATTAGGATAAACATCAATCCATCTATCCTTATAAGCTTGTTTTACTCTATTGACATAGTCTTTACCAAGTGGTGTGACTGCATCTAATACCATCTGCTGTGCTTCTTCATAAGTATATGACTTAGATGATCCTGCAACTAGAGGTGTATAAACATCATAATAGTGTAGTTCATCTAAACCAAGCATCTGTTTTCTTAAACGTACATAACGATACATTTCAGGCATGAACTTTCTTACTGTATCTACTAAACTATCATACACTACACCAGGTACATGTTCATAAGCCATGCTCATTGCACGTGAAGATTCATAATGTCTCACCTGTGCTTCTGCCACTGCTTCTTTAATACATGCATTATATGTAGAGGCAAAGGTATTAATATGTTGTTTGAATCCTTTATAGAAAGATTTAAAGGCATTTAATCTAAGTGTACGGTCTTCACTCATCTGTAAAAGAATATAGTTAGACTGGTTGAGTTCATGGACTTCTCCATTTGAATCAGTCACTGATTCAAATGTCATATCAGCATCCTGTAAGCTTTCAGAAATCTTACTAGGAGCCCCTAATGTTTCTGTAAAGGCGGCAAGAAGGGCTTCTTCTTTAGCACTTAATACATGAGGTTTCTGATCTAATAACTTCTGCATATTAAATGCATATGGTAATAAATCATCTGAATGTACAATTGATTCTAAAACTTCTTCATCAAGTGATAGGATTTCAGGTTCAGCAAAGCTGATTGCAGTTGCATAAGCTGTATAGACTTGATATGCTTTTGCTTCCATTGCCTGTGCGTCACTATCTCTTGTATCTTCACAATTTCTAAGTGATGCATAACAATAGAAATCAGACAATTTTCTACCTAGATGTGTATCAAAATCAAAGAATTCTCTGATTGTTTTCGCATTATTGAGTTTTCCCTGGTATTCTGGTAATTTCTTAATCATTTCATCAAGTTCAGGTAATGCGTTATTCCATTCTTCATCGTTTTTAAAAAGTGTTGAGAGATCCCACATATATTGTGGATCCATATCTTTACGTTCTTTCATTGTTTCTGCCATAATAATGCTCCTTTCAATGAGTTAGTTATAGTATACCACTCATTTGTATTTCATACACAAAAAAAGATGATTCCAAAGGAATCATCTCTTAAATAATTAGTCGTTTAAAGCTTCGATCATAGCTACGTATGATTCAACCTGTAATGATGCTCCACCAACTAAAGCACCATCGATGTTAGGCTGTTCAAGTAAAGCTTTTAATGTAGCAGGCTTTACAGATCCTCCGTACTGGATTCTTACTTTTTCAGCAACGTCCTGACCATAAAGTTCAGCAACTACACCTCTAATGTAACCACAAACGTCTTCTGCGATTTCATTAGTTGCAGTCTTACCAGTTCCGATAGCCCAGATTGGTTCATAAGCGATAACTACTCTTTCAGCAGCTTCAGCTGTAACATCCTTGAACGCAGCAACAACCTGAGTCTTAACTACATCATGAGTCTTTCCAGCTTCATATTCTTCTAAAGATTCACCAACACAAACGATTGGAGTCATACCGTTGTTTAATACCTGAAGCATCTTTAAGTTAACAGTTTCATCAGTTTCACCGAAGTACTGTCTTCTTTCAGAATGTCCTAAGATAACCCATTCAACACCGATTTCTTTTAACATTCCAACGCTTACTTCACCAGTATAAGCACCACTGTCTTTGAAATGGCAGTTTTCAGCAGCAACGATTAAGTTCTTTGCGCCTTCTTTAGCAGTTGCTAAATCTAAGAAAGGAGTAGCGATACCCCAATCAGCTTTATCAGTTACTTTACCATCAACAGCAGCAACAAATTCCTTTGTTTCTGCGATGCCATGGTTCATTTTCCAGTTTCCTACAATAATTGGTTTTCTCATTTTAAATTATATCTCCTCGAAAAATTATTTATCGTTGATAGCAGCGATACCTGGTAATACTTTACCTTCCATATATTCTAATGATGCTCCTCCACCAGTAGAAATATGAGATACCTTATCAGCGAATCCTAACTGCTTAACAGCAGCTGCAGAGTCACCACCACCGATGATAGTGTTAGCACCCTTAAGGTTAGCTAACATGCTACATACAGCTTTAGTACCTTCTGCGAACTTAGGCATTTCGAATACACCCATAGGGCCATTCCAGATAACTGTCTTAGCACCTTCAAGTTCTTTAGCGAATAATTCAACAGTCTTAGGACCAATATCAAGACCCATGTATCCTTCTGGTACATCTTCACCAACAACCTTGATATCTCCATCTTCACCAAACTTACTGCTTACTACAGAGTCGATTGGAAGGATTAACTTATCTCCACCCTTTTCGATGAATGACTTAGCTAAGTCTACCTTATCTTCTTCAACTAATGAAGAACCAACTGTATGTCCCTGAGCTTTAGCGAAAGTATAGCACATACCACCACCGATAATGATCTTATCAGCAATGTTTAATAAGTTTTCAATTACACCGATCTTAGAAGATACTTTAGAACCACCTAAGATAGCTACTAAAGGTCTTTCTGGATCAGATACAGCCTTACCAATATAAGCGATTTCCTTTTCTACTAAGAAACCTGCAACTGCTGGTAAGTGAGCAGCGATTCCTACAGTTGAAGCATGAGCTCTATGAACTGAACCGAATGCATCTTCTACGAATACATCACCAAGTGATGCCCAGTAAGCACCTAATTCAGGATCGTTCTTAGTTTCACCAGCTTCATAACGAGTGTTCTGAACTAAGATAACCTGTCCGTTTTCAGCATTCTTAACTGCTTCTTCAAGTTCAGCACCGCGAGTAGCGTTTACGAACTTAACATCTCTTCCTAATAATTCAGCAAGTTTAGGAGCAACAACAGCCATATCGTTCTTAGCTTTGTCTTCTTCCTTCTTGATCTTACCTAAGTGAGAGAAAAGCACAACAGCCTTTGGGTTGTGATCTAATAAGTAGTTGATTGTTGGTAATGCAGCAACAACTCTGTTATCGTCTGTAATTTCTCCTGTGTCTTTGTCTCTTGGTACATTGAAATCTACACGTACAAGAACTGTCTTGCCTGCGACATCAATATCTCTAATTGTTAATTTATCCATTAATTATCATCCTCCTACGACGAATTATAGCACAATTAAATATTTATATACAATCAAAAATACTATTCTTACCAATTATCTGTTTACAGATGAAGCAATTTTATGATATGTCCATCTTTTTCCTCTAATGGCAACGCTTAACGTCATGATATTTTCAGGTAAAGCCATACCACACCATCCAGCATCACCAATATGCTGGATGTCTACGCCACATCTTTTATTCACAATAGCGATTTCTCTGACTGTTTCAGTATCTGCACCTTCCTGGCTTGTACCGATTGCAGATAGTGCTAAAGCATTATGTGCATGAATATATTCACATGCTTTAGTAACTGTTGCTTCAGATAATCCTGGTACTGTATTTACAGCTGGCATTAAGATCACATCAGCACCTGCATCAATGAATTCCTTAATAGCTTCTAAATCTACAACTGGTTCATTAACACCAGCACCATGCATCTTACCAGCAATAATTAAGCCCTTAAAATATTTCTTAGCTTCCTTAATTGCAGCAGCAATTGAATGATTAGATACACCAACACCTGGGTTACCTGTTAAACAGATGAAGTTGAATCCTAATTCCTGTGCTTTCTTAAATGTTTCTGCAGTTGCCTGTCTACCAGATGCGATTGTCTGTCTTTCTTCAAGCATATCAGCATCTAAGTCTACTGGTTCAAGGTTACATCCTACTGGTCTACCAATTAATTCCTGTAACTTCTTAACTGGTTCATTACATTCTGGCAAACCATTGATCACTGGATTATTGCAATCAAATACATTTAAAAGAACCATATCACTACCAAAAGAAACAGCGAGTTCCGCATTTGTTAAATCTCCTAATAATGGTGGGATAGCCACTACTGTTTCAGTCATGACAGTTCTTCCTTCACATGCAAGAATAGACTGTTTTAATTCTTCTCCATTCATTGCAAGCATTTCACTTGTTGTACAATTCAATAATCTTTTCATTTTTTCCATACCTCCGTAATTGCTTACATTATACTACAACTATCCGGAGATTTCTTCTATATAATATGTAATTTTCGTAAGGCTTTGAAAATGCCATCCTGATTATTGGTACTTGTTACATCTTTTGCGATGTTTTTAATATCATCAGGTGCATTTCCCATCGCAATACCCATTCCTACACTCTCTAGCATCTCTTTATCATTATAGTTATCACCAAAAGCCACAATATCATTCTTATCAATAGAATAATAGTCACATAGATGATTAATGGCATCTGCTTTAGTGACTCCTTCATTCATGATTTCTATTAAGATATCTGAAGAACAGGCAATAGAACAATGAGGAAATCTGTCTTTTAAGTTTCTTTCTATCTCTTTTGTATAAAGAGGATTACACATACATAATAGCTTATGTATTTTTCTAGAAGGATCTAAAGAAGAAAGTGTACCTTTCTGTGCTTCTGCTTTTACTATACGTTCTTCTCTTAGTACACGAGGATCTTCTTTATCCTCTACTAACCAATCATGTAATGCATAAATATTAATAGTACAATCAAATTTCTTTTCTTTAATAAAAGTAATGACTTCTTCTGTCTGTTTATAATTCATCCCATTTTCATATAATACCTGTCCCTTTTCATTTAAGATGAGTCCTCCACTAAAACAGATCATTGGACAAACAATATCATTCTCTTTCAGTATTGGATAGATACCTTCTGGACTTCTTGCAGAGACAGGTAAGAAAGGAATATCTAAAGATTTAATAGCGTCTCTTGTTTTAGGACTCATATGATGGTCATCTGTAAGTAATGTGCCATCAATATCACTTAATATACATTGATACATATTGTTACCTCCAAAAAAATGAGCATCACAATCAGTGATGCTCATATAGCTAAATGTATAAGTTGATAGGATTATTGAATTAAATCTAATATCTTATTGACGTTGTTTCTACCATTTCTGATTCCAAGCCCAATGACCACAGATGCAATCACACAAAGCACCATACCTATAATGCCAATTATTCTTAAGATGATAGCAGATGGTCCAAATAAAATGAACGCAAGGAATAATGAGGAAAAAATGATTGAACACTTTAGCCATCTCTTTAAGTTATTAAGCATCTTAGTTTGATATTTTACTTCTTCTACATAATGTGATTTAAGCTCTTTATTCATGATAGAACGCTCCTTTATATTAGTATTTTAGTCCAGGGTTGAAGAATCCAATAACAACACCTACGAAAGCAACAACTACAAGTAATAACATTACTTTGATAGGAGACATTTTCTTCTTAGCTAATAGATACCAGCTAATAATAACGAATGCTGCTGTTAAGAATCCAGGATATACACCATCTAATGTTTTCTGTAATTCTAAGAAAGGCTTAGTTGCACCAGCTGCAGTCATTGTGAATGAAGTTTTGATACTTACCCAAGTAGCTGCAACAGCACCAATAACGATACCACCAAGCATTGTGATAGATTCTCTTAGTGCTTCACCCTGAGGACCTACTAAGAAGTCTACGGCTTTACCACCAAGTTCATAACCTTTGAAGTATAAGAACTTCATTCCGAAGTATGCGAATAAGTTCCATACAATCATATAGAAGATAGCACCAAGAGGAGAACCTCCAGTACTCATACCTAAAGCGATACCTAATAAGATTGGAATAACAGTACCTACAACTAATGAGTCACCAATACCAGCGATTGGACCCATTAAACCAGCACGTAAACCATTGATTGTTTCATCATCTACGTCCTGAGCACCGTTTGCACGTGCTTCTTCAAGACCAGCAGTAACACCAACGATAACAGTACCTAACTGAGGTTCAGTGTTAAAGAAAGCTGTATATGTTTTTAAAGCTTTTTCCTGATCTTCTTTTTTGTCATATAACTCTTCGATAATTGGTAACATTGATGTTAAATAACCAAAAGTCTGCATATGTTCCTGTGAGAAACATGTAAGGTTACCATAGTACCAATGATGGAATGATTTTGATAGAGTTTTCTTTGAAATCTTCTTTTCCATTTTAGATATCCTCCTCGTCATCATCATCTAAATCATCTGCAGCAACAACAGCTGGTTTTGATAAAGAAAGCATTTTGATTTTATAATTGATTAAAGCGAATAATGCAGCAACTAATGTTGCAGATACTAAGTTAATGCCAAGTGAAGCAGCTAAAGTGAAGCCAAAGAAGAATGGGATGAAATCTACTGCTTTAGTAACAATCTGTTTTAATAAGATAGCAATTCCGACACATGGTAATAATGAACCAACAGTGAATAATGTCTTCATAGCAAGACCATCCATTGGTAAGTAAGTCTTGATTAAGTCAACCATTGGTGCACCCATTTTACACATGATTAATGTTGGAATGAATGAACAAATGATATGTGAGATCCAAGGAAGTACCCAGTTAACTGTATATAATTTCTTGAAATCACCTTTTTCAACTGCAGTCCAGCCGACATGCTGCCATGCTAAGTTGATAGTAGCTGTTCCATAGAATAATACTGTACCTAATGTACCAACCATTGAACCGAATGAAGTAGCAAGACCCTGAGCTTCTCTTGAAGCAGGATTTAAACCATAAGAATGAACCGCAATCATTGCTAGTGGGATACCAATGTAGCTGACAGCACGAACGTCTGCAGATACTGTTCCACCAGGAGTAACTAATGCGATATAAACTAACTGCATAGCGATACCAACAAGAATACCTGTCTTTAAATCGCCTAAGATAAGACCACAAATTAAACCACCAACTAAAGGTCTACCTAAAGTGTAGTTACCAATAGAAGTACCACCTAAACCTGGCATACTTGATAAACAAGCAAATAGGCCAAGTAGGGCAGCTTGAAACCAACTAATTTCCATAATTTTTTTCTCCCTTAAATATAATATTTGTTAATAACCGAATTTACCTTTGAAATCATCCCATGTACCGATTGAGACATCTGGTAGTAAGGCAAATTTGATTTTATAACCTGCTTTAGAAATTCTTTCGAATGCATCTGCTTCTTCCTGAGTAATAGACTGGTTATTACCAAGCTTTACAGCGCCTTCACGGTCATTACAAGGACCAACAATAACTGTATCAATACCACACTTGAATCCCTGATCTACTAAGATTGTAGCCATATCAACAGGATTCTTAGTGATTAAGAAATACTGAGTATCAGAGTCTAATACCTTCTGAGATTTCTTAGCAAAAGCATCAAGTGTCCAGACAAATGTCTTTTTACCACTTGCAGCTTTATAAGCAGCCTTTAATACGCTGTTATCTGCTGCTTTATCATTAACTGCTACTAAACCATCACAAGGATATTCTCTAGCCCAGCGAGTACAAGTCTGACCATGAATCATACGGTCATCAATACGAATAAATGAAACTGACATATTTATTTTCCTCCTTAAATGTCGTCTTCTTCGTCATCATCTGATGCGAGTTTAAATTCTTTTAATGCTTCATGTGCTTCACCAAGTACTGCCTGAGGAAGCATTTCCTTATCCATGTTATCCTTCATTAATACTGTAGTTAATGCAAGTGGAAGGTTCATACCACCAAGGACAACTGTATTATCTGTTAAACCTTTTTCATTGATTACATTTAGTGCAGTAGTTAATGGTGATCCACCAATTAAATCACCAAGAAGAATGATTTCATCTTCTCCAGTAATAGGACTTACTGCTTCCTTAAATACTTCTGCGAATTCATCAGCAGTTTTACCATTCTCTAATCCAACTGCAATGACTTCTTTCTTTTCTCCAGCTAACATGCTAAGTGCATTGGCTAATCCCTTTGCAAACTCACCATGGCTTACAAGTACTACATATTTCATCTTTCTTCTCCTCCTGTGATTACATTCTAGCATTCAAACGCTTTCATTCCATCTGTCTAAAGTCATGTCTTTTATATGACATTTGTCACATTAAAAAAGAGTGGTTAAACCACTCTAGTCATTGAGATATTTGTTTACTTCTTTTTGTAATTCCATTAAAGAAAGATCAAAGTCATCACTTGAATGAACAATCTTTCCAATGCCGTTATTAATCATTGTCATTGCTGAATCATATTTCTTAAACTTCTCTCTATTACGGGCAACTAGAAGTGCTTGATTCAATAAAGACATACTTATCTGACTATCTCCTGATTCTTCATCTAACATATCAATAATAGTCTGAGATTGTGCAACCTTCTTTAAAGGTGAAATACCTTGAGAATAGTGTGTTAAAGACTGCTGAGTCTTTGTATCATTACACAGTTCTTTTAGTAAATCCCAGGCCTGTGATTTATGATAAGATTTACTACTCATCCCCATAAGTAATGTAGAAACCTGTGTACTACCTTTATCTTTACTTACTGTTGGCATTTTAAGGCAATCCCATTCAAATGTAGAATACTTCTTAATACGCCATGGATAAGGTTTATAAGTACGATAGACTGATAAAGAGAGTGGTGAAAAAGCCACTAAGCCTTTATCAAATTCTTCAGAAGTGACACTATGTCCCTTATTAAGATTATTAAGCTTTCGATAGAATTCTAATGCATTTCTCACAGCACTTTGCTCAAGGAAACATTTTGTTCCTGTTTCATTAAATACCTGTGTGCCATATCCATAGATAGAGTCAAGCCATTCATAATCATAACAGCCATAATAGTTATTAGAATACTCACTTACTTTCTTGCATATTGTATAGAAATCATCCAAAGTCCAATCATTATCAGGCATATCAATATGACATTCTTCTAAGAGTGTTTTATTCACGAACATGAGTGTAGGATCACATTCATAAGGTAATGCATATTGGTGCTTAGAATAGGTACCCGCCTTTAAAACACTTGAATAATAATCATTTTCACTGAAATTCTGATCATGAGTCATATAACTATCAATGTTTGCAAGCGCACCAATAGAACTTAATGTATTAAAATCATCATCAAGAACCATAAAGACATCCGGTTCCTTCCCTCTCACAATCTTATCAGAAAGCCATGAAGAGTAATCACTCTTCATAATACCATTCTCATACTCTACTTTTATTCCAGGATATTTCTTTTCAAATCTTTCTATAGCCCCATCAATAATCTTATAGCTTTCACCACTTGGTACACCCCAGTTACTTCCAGAAAAAACACCTAGTTCTAAAGTAATGGTATTAGGATAATTGACCACTATCATAAAGAAAAGTGATAATACTATTATAATTAATACAGGTTTAACTCTACTCATCGTCAATCGCCTTTGTGAGTAAACCACTCTCTACTGTCCATATCGCAAGTTGAGTACGGTCTCTTAAGTTTAATTTAGAGAGTATAGAGCTTAAATAGTTTCTGACTGTTCCTTCTGATAAGAAGAGTTTCTGGGCTATTTCTTTATTAGATAAGCCATATCCTACATGCTGTATAACCTTCCATTCTGGTTTACTTAATGTTTCTACATCTTTTTCATCTACTTTAATAGTATAGTTGTTCTGCTGCATCTTAGAGAACATACTAAAGACTTTTGTCGCAATATCAGGATTAATCATTGCCCCTCCGGTATTAACTGTCACAATTGCTTTATAAAGTTCATCCATTGATACACCTTTTAATAAATAACCACTCGCACCATAACGCAAAGCACTAAAGACAAAGTCATCATCATCAAAAGTAGTCAATATAATAATCTTTGTATTAGGATATTTCGCTTTTACTTCCTTAGTAGCCATAACACCATCCATACCGGGCATACGAATATCCATTAAAATAACATCAACAACATACTTTTCTAAACATTTTAATACTTCAAAACCATCTGATGCAGTATCTACCACATCAATATCAACATGCGTACTTAATACTATCTTTAATGATTCTCTAATCAGTTCCTGATCATCTGCAATCATTACCTTAATCATATAGTTCTCCCTCCTGCAAAGGTATAGTGACAATAGTTAAGAAACCATGATGACCATCATAAGCGACCTTACCATTAATCATACCTAAACGTTCTTTCATCTGTTTTAATCCAAAACCATAATGAATCTCTTCACATCCCTGTCCATTATCCTGAATCTTTAGATATAAACTATTATCTTCTATATATAATGAAATATCAATATGCGTTGCATCACCATGTCTTACTGCATTCGTAACACTTTCCTGAATCACTCTAAATAAGATGTCTTCTTTAGTATTTTCAAAATCCACTTTATCTAGACGATAATCTAGAGAAATTGTGAGATCACTGACACTTGTGAATTCTTCAATCATATTTTCTATAGCCCCTTTAAAGCCATGCTGTTCAAGAGCACCAGGACGTAATTTATTTAAAGAGTTACGCACATCCACAATTCCTTGTCTGACTACTTTACTAATGACCATTAATTGTTTCTTGGTTGCTTCTGGATTGATATCAATCATTGCAATGCAGGCATCTACACCTGCTGCAATACCTGTTAAGGCATGGCCTAAAGTATCATGGATTTCACGAGCAAGTCTTTTTCTTTCTTTATCTTCCGCAATCTTTTCACTCACTGCTGCATAATTCTCTAATTCATGATTGACTTGATGTACCATGATTAATTCCTGAGTCATACGTTCATTTTCCTGTACTTCATTCGCAATATAAATCATTAAAAAGAGAATAAAGAAAAGAAGATTAATAATATCTAAGAAGTTAACACCTACCTGCAATAAACCTCTAGTCGTACTTGTATAAACTTCGAAATAAGCATCCGCATTCACAAGAGGAAATAATGTACTAAAGAAATCATAGTTAGATATTATAAGAAGCAAACTTAAAGGAATTGTCAGCCATTTGACATATTTATTCTCTTTAAATCTAAATAATGCATCACAGAATATTAAATAGATAATACCATGATAGCTAAAATAAAGAGATTTCATTATGAAAAATCCTAGAATTGTTTCTATAGAAAGAAAGAGAAGATTCTCAAAAGGGTATTCTTTAACACGATGATCAAAGACATTCATTAATACAATAACACCGCTAAAAAGAATTAGTGTTTCAAAGAAGATCAATCCTGGGTTTTCTGGGATATAGTTTAAAGAGCTTAGAAAGTCTCTAGAAAGCTTATTCGCAATAATATAGTTTGTACTGAACATAAATATCATTGCGTAACATGTGATCATAAAGAAATTCCAAGACATCATAAATGTACGGATTCTTTTTAAGCTAATACTTTTCAACATTATTGCCACCCCTTTAAACTATAGGAGTCGATATTGTCTTTAGTAATCATTGTGACAGGTACTTCAATAATTTTTGGAATATCTTTTCTTTGAAGAATATCATACATCTTCTTTGCAGAGAGTTTTCCAAACTTAAGTGGAGATTGTGCAGCTGTACCTGCGATAAGCGGACTCTGTTTAATAAGTGATTTTAAATCTGGTGTGCCATCTACTCCATAGACAATAATATCTTGACGATTTAATGATTCTATGGCAGCGAGTGCACCTAATGCTGAAGGATCATTTAAAGCCATCACAACATCAACATTTGTATGCTTTTTTAATACTGTCTGCATTAAAGGCATCGCACGTTCTAATTGTCCTTCACATTCTGCAGAGTCTATAATTTGATATTGTGGATAATCTTTAATAGTATCTACAAATCCCTGTATTCTTGAAACTGCTGATTCGACAGTAGAATGTTTTAATAAGACAATATTGGCTGATTGCATTCTTTTCATCATATTTTGAGCACATAAAACACCTGCATTATAATTATCAGATTCAATAACACAATCAATCAAATCTGTATTATCTACAGACGCATCTATCGCAATCACTGGAATTCCTGCTTTTCTTGCAGAGTCTAAGGAAGAAAGCTTCTTTGAATCAATAGGATTCACAAAAATACCATCCACCTTCTTTGATACAAATTCCTCTATCTGTTCATTCTGTTTATCTGTATCAAGTTCAGGATTACGTACAATAAGTTCATCCCCGTTTTGTTCTATTTCTTTTCTTAATTCGTTATTAACCACTTCATAGAAAGGGTTGTTCATAGTCATATAAGTTGCCCCAAAGACAAGATGTGTCTTTTGTGGTGTTAGATAGCTTGTATAAACTGTTCCTAACAATACAGCAATCACTAATCCTATAATAATATGAAGTGTCCTTTTACTTCTCTCATCCATTACTCTCACCTACTTGTGTACATTTTAACATAATTCTTACATCCTCTAAATGATAAAAATACAGAGATTATGGTATTATTTGTTACAAATTATGTAAAAGGGTCTATAATATATATAGGCAAGGATAATCTCATTGTATTTACTATTATTTGACCAAGGGGATGATTTCTATGTTAGATATGAGAATTTTAAGTGATCCATATGAAGAAGAATGCTTTCTAATACTAAAAAGCAACCTTCCTAAAATGAAAGATGAGGATGCATTAGAACTCTATATAAACTTAAAAAAGTCTTATAAGAAGGACAGAGGTTTAATGCGTTATATCTTTGATGAAACAGAAAAGATTGCACAGAAATTAATGACTATCTAGCCAAAAAAAGAAGGTTCGCGAGAACCTTCTTTTTAGTATTCACTTGGGACAATAACCGCAAGAATAATATAAGCGAGAATACCGCTTCCTCCTAGCGCTGTAAATGCGACCCATCCTAGTCTGACAAGAGTAGGATCAATCTGGAAGTATTCCGCAATACCTCCACATACGCCAGCAAGCATACGGTCATGAGCTGAACGATATAATCTTTTATTCATTTTTCTACCCCTCCTCACACATAGTATCATATTTTCTTTGATATATATAGAATAATACAAATAGAATAACACCTATTGTACTTATAATACATGAAAGAGTATATCCTGGAGGAGTAAATGTGATCTTAATTGTATGACACCCTTTTGTGATACGACATCCTAAGAATGCTTGATTGACTTTTTCTGTATTGACTTTCTTATTATCAATATACATTGTATAACCCTTTTCATAAGGAATACGTGTAATAAAGTAACCATCTTGAGAGACATTGATTTTACCTTCTAGTACATTGGATGATTTCTTAATATCTAATGGATCAACAGTCTGATTTAATGCAGAAGCAGGAAGTGTATACATCTTAATATTTTTAATAATATAGTCACCTTTAGAGAGAGTTACTTTTAATTGATTACTTGTAGTCACATAAGTGAAATGTGTATGAGGATGATAATAAGGATTCTTAATACTAGCGAGTTTATTCTTCATTCCATTGACAGTAATAGATACACCCTTAAGAGGTTTCTTATTCTCAATATCTGCTTCTAATACAACGATTTCATTGTTTGTTTGACGATTCAATGTCATTTCTTTTTTCTGTTTTTTAGTAATATGATAAGAATTCTTGAATCCTGGATCTTCTTTAATAAATTGACTTTGATAATGTGTATCACCTTTATTCACAATCGCGCAATTCACAAGTGTATCTAGAGTATATGGATAAGAGAGCTGTCTAAAATGTTTTTCACTCATTAACTGGTTTGTTGCATAAGCTTGAGGTAAAGAAGTATTTGATTGATAAAGTTTTACATTCTTATCTTGATCCTTTAAAGAATAACCATAAGGGGCATTTCTTTTAGAAATAACTGTATCAATACCAAGTGTCTTAAGGTAGAAGATATTGTCTGTGTCATTCTGTGCTACACGGTTATTTGTAGGAACAGGGATTCTTAATGTATCAAATAGGAATTCATTGTAATGTTTATTATTAGTAGATGTATAGCCTGATACACGTTTAAATAGATAACCATGAGTTTGATTGACATTCTGTCTTGTAGTCAAATCCGCGACTGTATGCATCTTATTTCTTCTTACTAACTGTGAAACATTCTTTTCTGATTTCTTTGGCTTATAGAATGAAGAAGGTCCATTAATAAATGATACAACCAACATTGGAACCACAAGATATCCATACAGTACATGCTTTCTTCTTTGGAGTAAGATAAGAAGCGCAAATAGGCAATCTACAAGTGCTGAGAATGGGTATTTAATAAAGAATAATGGAATCATTAGTAACAGTACAGAATATCTAGAAAGTGTAACATCCCCTTCTTTAATCTTTACTAACATCATACACATGATATAAGCCACGATTGGAATAAAGACAATCATGATCTTACTTCTTGCATATAAGAAACCATTCATAATAAACCACATAAGTGGAGAGTAGAATGATACAAGAGTGACAATAGAAAGCTTTCTTAGCTGTTTATCACTTAATGCAAGAACTAAAAGAATATATGAGATATATGTTAGTCCACATCCATATTTACTATAGAGTAATCCCTTTAAATTAAGAGAAGGGATGAATAATGATGCAAGTGCAGTGGGTGCACCAGATTTACCATTCATTAATATAATATAGAGTGTTGGAATTGTCAGTATTGCGGTTAATAAGACAATGAGTACATAGGATATAAAGAGCTTTTTCCATTCAGCAGGATAACGATAGAGTAAATAAATGAAACATACAATAAAGCATCCAATACAATAGAAATAGCTATGAAGTACAATCATACTGCCACATAGTGTAAAAGCTGCAAAGTTCTTCTTTTCTATACTTATTAAAGCGAGGAATAAGTAAGGCATATAGTTCACAAACATGATCTGTTTATGTGAATGAAAGAAGATACTTGATAATAATACAAGCAAGCTGACAAAGATACAGATGTTTTCGTTATCTGTATGTTGTCTTAAAAAGATATAACAACATATAACAGAGAGTGTCAGCATCAATACACTATAGGCAATGATGATTGTCTGCATATTTACATGTATGAGTAATGCACCTATAAGAATATCTAGTCTTAAGTATCCATAATAAGAGAAGTGATATATATTTCCTCCACCCATTAACTGTTTCATATAAGTAGGGAATAGTGTTCCTTCACTTCTTATTGCATGTCTTAATGCATCCGCAATAACTACATGTTGGCTATACCAGTCAATTGTGTTACCAAAGACATTGGATGTAAGTATAAAGACTAATGCGATAGATAGTAGACCAAGTAGACAAACGGTGCGCTTGTCTTTTTTAGTCATGATTTTCACCTCGATACTATTGTAAGAAACAAATCTTAAATTTAGACTTAAACAAATCTTAAATTCACTTAATTTTTGTGAATTTTATGTTTAAGAAATCTTAAGAATTCTTTTAAGGTTTTTTAAATAAAGAGATGATATTGTAAAAATGGGTGATAAATATGAATAATTTAAAAATGTTGACAATTAGTTCTTTGTTGATGATTAGTTCATTATTTGGTTCTAATCATACAATTAAGCATAAGAAGATGATTGATGGATTAAATCTTAAGAATATAGATTCTGTGATGTTTGTAGCACATCCTGATGATGAAACTATATGGGGTGGCAGTCATCTTTTAAAGAAACATTATCTTGTTGTATGTTTGACTAATGGTAATAATAAGGTAAGAAGAAAAGAGTTTATGAATGTCATGAAGGCAACAGGTAGTACAGGTGTTATGTTTAATTATCCAGATAAAACAAATGGACAAAGAGATAATTGGAATAAATCAAGAAAATATATCAAAAATGATGTACACTATATATTAGGTAAGAAGAAATGGAAAACTGTTGTGACACATAATCCTGATGGTGAATATGGTCATACGCATCATCAGATGACTTCTTATATAGTAAGTAAAGATAGTCGTGTTGATATGAATCAGCTTGTCTATTTCGGTAAATACTATAGAAAAAAGAATATGCCTCATAATCTTAATTCTATAAGTCAAAGTGATTTAGAGAAGAAGATGAAGTTAACAAGTATGTATAGTTCACAATCTAAGGTTATGGATCATCTTGGACACATGTTACCTCATGAGAACTGGGTGAAGGCAAAGGATTGGAGATAGTTATGAATGAAAGAATCATGATAGTAGATGATGATAAAGATATACGAGAAGTAATCCAGGTATTATTGTCTAGTGAAGGATATAATGTCATAGAAGCAAGTAATGGGAAAGAAGCATTAGAATTAGTGGATGATGATACAGATCTTATTATTCTTGATGTGATGATGCCTGAAATGAATGGGTATCAAGCGTGTGTATTATTAAGAGAGAAAACAAAAGCCCCTATTCTCTTTTTAACTGCAAAGGGGCAGGATAGTGATAAAACATTAGTTTTTTCTAGTGGTGGCGATGATTACTTAACTAAACCATTTTCTTATAATGAGTTAAATGGACGTGTGAAAGCATTACTGAGACGCTATCATGTGTATCAGGGTAAAAGCACTACACAAGAAAAACAGATTATATATAAGACAGGTAATATAGAAGTCAATAGTGCGAAACGTACAGCATCAATAGATGGAGAGAAACTCAACTTAACAGATTTAGAATATAATATTCTAGAATATTTATTAATGAATAAACAGCATGTTATTTCTCCTAGTCAGCTATTTGAAGCTATCTGGCATGAAGAATATTATTATGGGGCAAACAATACAATCATGGTGCATATTAGACATTTAAGACAGAAGATTGAAAAGGATCCTACAAATCCTGAACATATCAAAACAATCTGGGGTAAAGGATATTATTGTGAGTAAGAAATATGTAAGTCTTGCCTCTAAGATTTTCTTTATATTAATTGCCTCAAGTATGTCTGCAGTATTGGTATATAGCTGTTTTAGAGAACAGATTCCTCACTATTATAGTTTTATAGATGAAGTTGCTGGTATTAAGGATAAGAGAAATAAGTTCTTTAAAGAGTTTAAAGAAAAAGCGAAAGATGTCAATTTAACAGATAAGAAACAAGTAAAGAAATTGATCAAGACCAATGATCCTTACTTGTCTGTTTATATTTATGATAATAAGAATGAATATTATGTTGCAGCTAATTATGCAGATTTCCTTACTCAACCTGTGAGTGTGATTACACCACTTTATATCTTACAGACAGACTTTGAAACAGATGCGTATAATGCGGTTTATACAAAGATTGTACAGTTCAAGGATCAAAAGGCTGAAGTAGAACTGTATGATATGAACTTACTTAAATATATTAAGTATTATTTCTATATTGCTTTGTTTGCTTCTTTCCTCACATTCCTTCTTCCTACTTTCTTTTTTATTCGTCATAAAGTCAAATATATTGAATGTTTAAAACAGGAAATACTCAATATGTCCCAGGGTGATTTATCTCATCCTATGACAATTCAAGGACGTGATGAACTTGCAGTACTTGCTCATCAAATAGATGGTCTAAGAATGACATTAGAGGAAAATTATGAGAAAGAAAAAGAAATGCAACAGACACATCATGATTTGATTACTGCCATGTCACATGACTTAAGAACTCCTCTCACAAGTTTAAGAGGTTATCTGGATATTCTTGCCTTGCATTGTTTCAAGGATCAGGAACAGATGGATAACTACTTACATAGATGTATTGACAAAGTAGAACAAATCAAAGAATTGTCTAATAAGACATTTGCTTATTCACTTGTGTTTGAACAGAATAGTCATCCTCAATTAGAAAAGATATCTACAGAAGAACTCTTAGGTTATATAGAAGAGAATCTCAACTATCTAGAATTAGAAGGCTTTATCATTCACAAAGACATTAAATATATAAAAAAAGAAGTCCTTTTAGACTTCTCCATGATCAAAAGAATGATCAATAACCTCTGTTCTAATATTCATAAGTATTCCGATAAACATGTAGATATGACTCTTACTCTTGATGATTCTTTTGATCTCCTCTTAACCAATAAAAAGAAGAGTGATTTATCTAAAGTAGAGAGTAATAAGATTGGTTTAAGAAGTGTAAAACGTATTGTAGAACTTCATAACGGAACATGTTCTATTGAAGAAAGTGAAGAAACATTCTCCATCCACATCTCTATTCCATTAAAAAAGGCTTGATCATAAGATAATTAGAGGGCAAGCAAATATAAGATCAAAAGGAGTATACTATTTAGTATGATGAAAAAATTACATTTAATCATAAAAATAAGTTTCTTTGCTATTGTAATAGCTGTTTCTATATTTTTAAAAGAAAAACATTTTACTGCATACATATCTCCCGGAGCTATAATTGATCAAACAGATTACCTTATTCAATTTAATATTTTTTCAAAAATTCTGTTGGCTAGCAGCTTACTATTACTCATTCTATTCTTTACTTATTATAAAATGAGTGTACGCTTATTTGATATTACATTATTAGATAAAATAATTTTATTTTATTATTCTGTATTCTTTATTACAATATTTACTACTTATCATTCATTTTATGTATATAGTGGAGATTTGTGTCATTTATCATCTATATTAACCTCTATCACTTTTTTACAATATGATTTTTTTAATGTATTACCAATTGGTATAATCCTCTATATTCCAATACTGTATTTATTTTTCATAAAACATAAAAGAAGAAAGCCATGAAACGAAAAAGAATAATAACAATTTGTATTTCTTTGGTCACAATGGAAGCCAATACGTGGACAAGTACTGGCAGAATAAACAATCTTCCAACTTATGGTGAGGTAAAAGGTGTTTGAAAAATTAGACATGTAAAAAGGCTGTAAATGCTAATGAGATAGTATATCTTTCGAACTCTCATTAGTTTAACAGCCTTTTTAATTACTTATTAATATCTGCTTCATCAAATACTTCCGCAATAGAGCTTCCTGGTGCAACCATTGGGAATACCTTGTCATCATCATCAATGATACATTCAATAACAACTGGACCATGATAATCCACTGCTTCCTGTAAAGCAGGCATGACTTCTTCTTTCTTAGTGACACGGATAGCTTTACAGCCTAATCCTTCTGCTACTTTACAGAAGTCTACCTTATCATGAAGTACTGTTGCACTATAGCGTTCACCATAGAATAATGTCTGCCACTGTCTTACCATTCCAAGTACATGGTTATTAAGTACTACTTCAATGATTGGGACATTATAACGTGATGCAGTAGCGAGTTCATTAAGGTTCATACGGAAACATCCATCACCTGCAATATTGAATACTAACTGATTAGGACAGCCATATTTAGCTCCTATTGCAGCACCTAGTCCATAACCCATAGTACCAAGTCCACCAGAACTTAAGAACTGTCTAGGACGTCTATAGTGATAGTACTGTGCTGCCCACATCTGGTTCTGACCTACTTCAGTTGTGATAATAGCCTGAGAATCAGTGAAGTTATCAATCTGTTCAATCACATATGGACCAGTTAATCTAGACTGATCATAAGTTAAAGGATAACGATCCTTTAATGTACGTACTTCCTTCATCCATCCTGGATGATTCTGTTGTGTTAAAGTTAAGTTAATGGCTTCAATAACATCTTTTGCATCTCCGACAATACCTAAATCAACAGGCACATTCTTATCGATTTCTGCATCATCGACATCAATATGAATAATCTTCGCATTCTTCGCAAATGTATCCACATTACCAGTAATACGGTCACTGAAACGTACACCAATCGCAATCAATAAGTCACATTCTGATACACCGATATTACTTGCTTTAGTCCCGTGCATTCCTAGCATTCCTGCATAACGTGGATTAGTGCCGTCATATGCTCCTTTACCCATTAATGTATCAGTAACTGGTGCATCGATTTTTTCTACAAATTCTTTTAATGGTGCACTCGCCTGAGAGGCAATACATCCACCACCGACAAATACGAATGGCTTTTCTGATGCTTCAATCATTTCTACAGCCTTCTTAATTGAAGATGTAGGGAATGTATAATTACGGCTGCCAATGACATCTGGCACCTTTTTAGTATATTCACATGAACCTACAGTCGCATTCTTAGTCATATCGACTAATACTGGACCTGGACGTCCTTCTTTCGCAATCTGGAATGCTTTACGAATAGTTGGAGCCAATTCTTCTGGTGATTTACAGATAAAATTATGTTTTGTGATAGGGATAGTCACACCCTTGATATCAATTTCCTGGAAGGCATCTTTACCTAAGGCATTGACACCTACATTGGCAGTTAAAGCGACTAAAGGAATAGAATCCATCATGGCTGTCGCAATACCTGTGACAAGGTTAGTGGCACCCGGTCCACTTGTTGCCATACAAACACCCACTTTACCAGTGGCACGTGCATAACCATCAGCTGCATGAGACGCACCTTGTTCATGAGATGTAAGAACATGATGAATCTTATCCTGATACTTATATAAACTATCATAGACTTCTAGGATGGCACCTCCTGGATAGCCAAAGATAGTATCAACGCCCTGTTCAAGAAGGCTTTCTACTACAATGTCCGATCCTTTCATTAACATTTTTGGATTCTCCTCCTTTACTTATCATTTGGCTGTAATACAGCTCCAGTATTGGCACTTGTTACCTGAGCAGCATAACGTCTTAAGTAACCTGTAGTGATACGAGGTTCTCTTGGCTGCCATTTAGCACGACGTGCTTCTAATGTAGCATCATCTACAGCTACATTAATCTTATTATTTGGAATATCAATAGAAATCATATCTCCTTCTTCAATTAAAGCGATAGGTCCTCCTACTGCTGCTTCAGGAGATACATGTCCAATAGACGCCCCTCTAGTTGCTCCTGAGAAACGACCATCGGTAATTAATGCAACATCTTTATCAAGTCCCATACCAGCAATTTCACTTGTAGGAGATAACATTTCTCTCATACCAGGACCACCTTTAGGACCTTCATAACGAATAACAACAACATCACCCTTAACAATCTTACCAGCACGAATTGCCTTGATTGCATCATCTTCACTATCAAATACTCTTGCTGGTCCAGTATGTGTCATCATTTCAGGTGCGACTGCCGCTGCCTTAACAACACAGCTATCAGGTGCAATATTACCCTTTAATACTGCAATACCACCTGTTTTCATATAAGGGTTATCAACAGGACGGATGATTTCTGAATCTAAGTTTACACATCCTGCAATATTTTCTTTAATAGTCTTCCCAGTACATGTGATTCCTGTTGTATCTAAAATACCTAATGAATCAAGTTCATTCATGACTGCATATACGCCACCGGCATCATCTAAATCTTCCATAAATGTAGAACCTGCTGGTGCTAAGTGACAAAGGTTTGGTGTATATTTAGAAATTTCATTCGCAATTTCAAGATTTAATTCCACACCTGCTTCATGTGCGATTGCTGGTAAATGAAGCATTGAGTTTGTAGAACATCCTAAAGCCATGTCCACTGTCATCGCATTCTTGAATGCAGCTGGAGTCATGATATCTCTTGGTTTGATGTTCTTTTCTACTAATTCCATGATCTTCATACCAGCATGTTTAGCAAGTCTGATACGTGCTGAATAAACAGCTGGAATAGTACCATTACCACGAAGACCCATACCGAGTGCTTCAGTTAAACAGTTCATAGAATTTGCAGTATACATACCTGAACATGAACCACATGTTGGACATGCTTTTTCTTCAAATTCTTCAAGATGTGCGGCATCTAGAGTACCTGCATTATATTGACCAACAGCTTCAAATAGTGAAGAAAGACAAGTCTTCTTACCATTTAATTTCTTACCTGCAAGCATTGGTCCACCTGATACAAAGATAGTTGGAATATTTAAACGAGCAGCTGCCATTAATAAGCCTGGAACGTTTTTATCACAGTTAGGGATCATAACAAGACCATCAAACTGATGTGCTGTCGCAAGACATTCTGTACTATCAGCAATTAATTCTCTTGTAACGAGTGAATATTTCATACCTGTATGGTTCATCGCAATACCATCACATACTGCAATCGCAGGTACTTCAACTGGTACACCACCAGCTAAATAAACACCTTTCTTAACTGCTTCACTGATCTTATCTAGATTCATATGACCAGGAACAATTTCATTATATGAACAAACTACCCCGATTAGAGGTCTTTCTAATTCTTCTTCTGTCATGCCTAAGGCATTGAAGAGTGAACGATGAGGTGCACGTTCTACTCCCTTTTTTACATTATCACTTCTCATATTAGCCTCCTAAAGTCTTTCTACTACAGCATCACCCATCTGTGATGTAGATACTTTTGTCATTCCTTCTTTATAAATATCAACAGTACGAATATTATCTGCAAGAACCTTTTCTACTGCTTTTTCAATACATGCTGCTTCTTCATCCATATCAAATGAATAACGTAGCATCATAGCAGCACTTAAGATAGTCGCAAGTGGATTCGCAATATTCTGTCCTGCAATATCAGGTGCACTGCCATGACTTGGTTCATACATACCTAGACTGTCTTCACGAAGTGAAGCACTTGATAACATACCAATAGAACCAGTAACCATAGATGCTTCATCACTTAAGATATCCCCAAACATATTCTCAGTGAGGACAACATCAAACTGTGCTGGATCTTTAACTAACTGCATGGCACAGTTATCTACAAGCATATGTTCTACTTTTACTTCTGGGAAATCCTGAGCCACTTCATTCACAATCTTACGCCATAAGCGAGATGTATCTAAAACATTGGCTTTATCCACACTTGTAAGTTTCTTACCACGTTTCATCGCAATTTCAAATCCTCTTTGTGCGATACGTCTAATTTCAAGTTCTGAATAAACAAGATTATCATGAGCCACTAATTCACCATTGATTTCTTTTGTGTTTCTTTCACCAAAATATAAACCACCAGTCAATTCTCTTACGATAATCATATCAAAACCTGCTTCTGATGTGCTTTCCTTTAATGGACATGCACCTGCAAGTTCTTTATATAAATAAGCAGGTCTTAAGTTTGCGAATAAACCTAATTCTTTTCTAATCTTTAATAATCCTGCTTCTGGTCTTAATGTAGGATCTAATTTATACCATGGAGATGTATTAGTATCTCCCCCAATAGAACCTAATAATACAGCATCACTGTTTTTTGCGACTTCTAATGCCTCATCAGTTAATGGGACTCCATAAGCATCAATAGAACAGCCTCCCATGAGGATATTCTTATAGTTGAATGTATGATTATATTTCTTTGCGATGGCATCAAGTACCTTAATTGCTTCATTCACAATTTCAGGACCGATTCCATCACCTTTAATAACCGCAATATTCTTTTCCATATCCTCTATCCTTTCTTATTATTGACGTAGTTTACAAGACCACCCTGTTCAATAATCTTCTGCATGAACGCTGGGAAAGGCTGACCCTGATATTCTGTATTCTTAGTGAGGTTATAAATCTTACCTGTTTCATAATCTACTTTTACTTCATCGCCATCATCAATACCATCTACGGCTTCTGGACATTCAAGAATCGCAAAACCGATATTAATAGAGTTACGATAGAAGATACGTGCAAAGCTTTTTGCGATAACACATGAAACACCTGCTGTCTTTAATGCAAGAGGGGCATGTTCTCTTGATGAACCACAACCAAAGTTCTTCTTTGCGACAATAATATCACCAGGCTGAACTCTTTCTACAAATGTAGGATCTAAGTCCACCATAGCGTGACTTGCTAATTCTTTGGCATCAAATGAATTAAGATATCTTGCTGGAATAATAACGTCTGTATCAACGTTATCACCATATTTAAATACTCTACCTTTAGCTTCCATTAGTTATTACCTCCGAATTTTTCTGGATTTGCGATATAACCTGCAATCGCACTTGCAGCTGCTGTTTCTGGAGATGCAAGATAAATTAATGATTCTACATCACCCATACGTCCAACGAAGTTTCTATTTGTAGTAGAAACACACTTTTCACCTTTCGCAAGTACACCCATATGACCACCCATACATGGACCACAGCTTGGTGTATTGACAGCACATCCTGATTCTACAAATGTTTCTAGAATACCTTCTAGGATACACTGTAAGTAAATCTTCTGAGTGGCTGGTACAACCATCACTCTCACATTATCAGCGACTTTCTTACCTTTAAGAATAGCGGCTGCTTTTCTTAAGTCTTCCATACGACCATTTGTACATGATCCAATAACAACCTGATCAATATAGATCTTATCCATTGCTTCAATTTCATCCACTGTCTTCGCATTACCTGGAAGATGAGGGAAAGCAACAGTTGGTCTAATAGCAGATAAGTCTACATCTACCACTTCTTCATATTCAGCATCACTATCTGCTTCATAGATCTTATATTCACGTTTAGCATGTTTATCTAAGTATTCAATAGCGGCTTCGTCAACAGGGAAGATACCATTCTTAGCTCCTGCTTCAATAGCCATATTACAAATAGTGAAACGATCTGCCATAGATAATTCTTTGACACCCTCACCAGTAAATTCCATTGATTTATATAAAGCACCATCTACACCAATACGTCCAATAATATGTAAAATAACATCCTTACCAGATACGTATTTTGGTAATTTGCCATGAAGATTAAATTTAATGGCTGAAGGTACCTTGAACCATAACTGTCCAGTCGCCATACCTGTCGCAATATCAGTTGTTCCTACACCTGTAGAGAAAGCACCAATCGCTCCATAAGTACAAGTATGTGAGTCTGCACCAATGACAGCATCTCCTGCCACAACAATGCCGCTTTCAGGTAAAATAGCATGTTCTACACCACATTTACCCTGTTCCATATGATGTGTTAATCCCTGCTCACGAGAGAATTCTCTGATTGCCTTTGAGTTCTCTGCAGATTTAATATCTTTATTAGGTGTAAAGTGATCTGGCACTAAGACAACCTTATCTTTATCAAAGACCTTATCAGCCATTTTCTTAAAGATTGGTAAAGCCATAGGTCCTGTAATATCATTTGCCATTACAATATCTACATTTGCTTCAATTAATTCACCTGCATGAACTTCTTTTACTCCCGCATGATCAGCTAAGATCTTCTGCGTCATTGTCATTCCCATTATATATAATCCTGCCACTCAAAATGTGATTAAATATACTCACATCGAGATAATGTAAGTTCTCACGAACATTACTTACTTTGTCATCGTGTATGCTTTGGATTGACCGAAATCATATCTACTCACAAGTTCAAGTACACTCCATAGTCGTAAATTCCCGAAATAGCCTTCGGTACATACCTACGTTTGCGTTCATTTATGCAACTTCGTAAGTCGTAGCATCTCTCAGATTTAGTGCAGCATTGAAATCTCTGTCTTCGATATATCCACAGTCACATCTGAAAATTCTATCTGAAAGCTTTAAATCTTTCTTGATACTTTTGCAGCAGTAACATGTCTTAGATGATGGGAACCATCTATCTACTATTCGAAGTTCGATTCCGTTCTCTTTGCATTTAGCTAGAAGCTTTGTTTTAAATTCATAAAACTTCTGCGAAGCAACTGCCTTTGAAAGATG
>NZ_QTUM01000007.1:0-250 GCF_003435615.1 Catenibacterium sp. AM22-6LB | reverse complement strand
ATGTAATCAGTACGAATATTGTCAATTCTATGATGAAGCTTCTGTATCTTAAGCCTTTGTTTCTGTATATTTCTTTTTTGAGTGGACTCTCCTTTCTTTAGATTTTCATACTTTCGAGAAAGACTTCTCTGTTCTCGAATAAGCTTTTTTTCAAGTTTCTTTAATTTTGCAGATTTATTGATGTTCTTATAAGTTTTTCCATTAGAGACAATCGCAAAGTCCTTTAATCCAAGGTCAATGCCAATTCCTT
>NZ_QTUM01000069.1:0-10378 GCF_003435615.1 Catenibacterium sp. AM22-6LB | reverse complement strand
TTCGTGAGAACTTACATTATCTCGATGTGAGTATATTTAATCACATTTTGAGTGGCAGTGATAGGATATGGAAAACAGAACAGTAATTATTAATGGTGTATCTTATACTTGTTTAACTGATGAAGAATACGAAGATTTACAGACAGTAGCTGCTTATGAAGAAAGAAAAAAGAGTAAAGATTTTAAAACCATTAGCTTTGATGAATTCTTAAAAGACAGAGAAGAAAAGTATGGAGTTAAATTTTGATATTGAAATCGAACCATACATTATAGAAATTATAGACAACATTGATTATTATAACTATATTAGATTCAGAAACTTCTCTATAGGAATCTTTCTAACCAAAGCATTACGAAAAGTCAAGGGAATAGTTGAGGCCAATCCACATATTGGCCAGAAGGTTCAAACAAACAAATATAAGTATGTCATGCCAACTACCAAAACAGTCTTATATTATGAAATAATAGAAAATAGCAGAAATATCATTTTCTATGATTACAAACCTTTCAAACAGAATAAATACCTGTATTAAAATACCTGCTCATCAATGAGCAGGTATTTTAATACTTTGGTGTATGTACTTTATTTAACAATTCTTCTGTTACTTCTTTGGCAGGTAATGTTTGATCAATATGTCCAACCGATAATAGTGCTTCTAAACGTAGATTCTTTGGAAAATGAAAGATATTTCTAATATAGTCCTCAGTTGAATCTTCTGTAGATGATACTCTATTTCTTCCCTGAATCCAGCAGCTGCCAAGACCTAGTGATGAAGCCATATAATGCATAGTCAAGATGACATTACTGCAGTCTTCTACCCAGACATCCGTCTTATCTTCATCACCTAATACAATAATACAGGCACCTGCCCCTTCTAGCATCTGACTTCCTGCTTTTCTACATTGAGATAATTGTGTCAATAGCTTTGGATCAGTGACTACAATGAGTTCTTCTGGTTTGATATTACGTCCACTTGGTGCAAGTAATCCTGCTTCTACAATTCTATCCAATAATTCTTTTTCTACAGGTTCTCCAGTATATTGTCTATAGCTTCTTCTTTGTTTTAAAAAATCTAAAAAATCCATATAATCACCCTTTCTTTCATCCATTATAACATATTGACATGTGGTGTGGTTTTTCTATAATGAGGGTAAAGGAGCGTGATATTTATGCGTATGTTACGTACAATTGTATTAGATATTCTTATTTTCATTCTTGTGAATGTATTATGTTTCTCAATGCTTTGTCCAAGTATTATAAATAGTGCTATACAGAATGATGAAATTACCCAGGAAATGACAAATAAGGTTATGACAGTTATTAACCAATACACATACCGTCTTCCTGACATAACTATAAAAAAGATACAAGCAGATATTAGTCAATCTGAATCTATGACCGCACTAACAAGTAAATATAGTCAGGCTATTATTAAACAGATGGCTACAGGTGAAGATAATAAAGAAGATATGACACCTTATATCAATAATCTGGCACAGGAATGTTTTGATATTGTTGAGAAGGATACAGATATTACATTACCTAATATATTAAAAACATCACTTACTAAATTAATTTCTTCTGGTTTAGTATCTCAAGGTATTGATCAGTATGTAGATGATTATATTAGTAAACAATCTCCTAAAAGATTGAAGATGATACAGATTTTCTATCAGTTAACACTTGATTCTAATCGAATGATTATGGGTGTTATACTTATTGTACTGTGCTTGATTCAATTGATTGTAGATAAGTTATATGGCCTCACTGCACTAGGTGTAACAGGTGTTTTATCTGGACTAAATGTAAGCTATATTATGCCACTCGCAATTAGTGAAGGGGCTAGTTCTTATTTGAATCGTACAGTCATCTTTGATCCATCAATACTTAGAACACCAGGATTGATGATATGTGGAATATCTGTTGTAGTAGTAATAATCGCACAATTAATCATGAGAAAAACAGCTAGAGGTTAATCTAGCTGCTTTTTGACTAGAACAAATTACCCCCTAGTTGTATTATCTTTAAAAAGCATGGGAATAATATGGGATTCTTAAAGAAGAAAATAAAAGACTATTTCATGCGTTCTTTCTTCAATTTCCGCATCAAACTCTTCTTTAGTAAGACGTACTCTAATTTATTGATTTTTCATGCATAAGACCTCTTTTTCTTGACTTCATCGCGTAAAAAAAGACCTGCATTATGCAAGTCTTGTATCTATTCTCATACTGCTGTTAATAACTGAGGCTTTTTCGAAGAGGAGAAGCTTCTTTTTCTTTTCTACGCCAGAAGCATAGCCTTTTAAGTTACCCTTAGAACCAATTACACGGTGTGAAGGGATGATTAACGCAATATGATTATGACCAATAGCACCACCAACTGCCTGTGCTGACATTTCTTTCTTGTTACCATATTTTGCGATAGCTTTCGCAATATCACCATAAGTGATTGTTTCACCATAAGGGATGTGCTGGATAATAGTCCAGATCATTCTCTGGAATGGTGTTCCCTGCATCTTAATAGGTGGGCAGAAGTTAGGAACGATTCCATCAAAGTATAGATTTAACCAGGCAATTGTCTGATCAAAGACTGGTAAATCCTGTTCTACTGGTTCCTTTAAGATATCTGCATAGTATTTATCATCTTCAAACCATAAACCAATAAGTGATTCACCATCACTTGCCATAGTAATGTTTCCAATAGGAGACTGGTATTTCTTAATATATTCCATTATTTTTACCTCCAAAAATAAACAAAAAAGCATTAGCGTACGCAAAAAAGAATTTCTTTTTATACGTATAGCTAATGCTTTGTGAATGACATGCTATAAAATATTCCTTTGTTGGTTGTATTGTAACACAATTATTTCACAAGGTCAACTTAGACTTCATCTTCCTGCCTGATTTCATCTAAATAAATCCTGTCATCTTCTACTATAAAGCGCCAGTATTCAATAAAGATTCCTTTATTATCCTGAGTAACTTCATTACCTTTGATCATTCTATCTCTCATCTTACCTTCTATATAAGACCAGAAATAGTCATCACCTACTTCTACAACCATTGTTTTAAGAAGTCTGATATCAGAAAGTTCATTACGTATACCTTCATACTCCCACCAGTTAAGTTTTGTTTCCCATTGGTCATATAAAGACTGAGAAAGGCATTGTTTAAGAATATCCATATCTCTATCATTCCATGCATTCTGAATAGTGTAATAGTAATCAGCGACTACTTCGTTCATCTTCTTTTCATCAAAGGATGAGTTATTCTTTTCTGCTAGTCCTCTTTTCATATCCTTATGCATGGAGATAGCTTTATATCTACGACGATATTTTTTCATATATGAAAAACCATATGATATAAAAGAAAAAGTTATTAAACTGGCAATACGTCTTTCGGGTGTATCAACATATCTTACAGGAGAAGAAGAATGATGGGATGGAGAACCACTGCCTCCTCCACCACCTCCACTTGATCCTCCTCCACCTCCACCCGCTCTTGCATAAACAGGGGAAATAGAAAAACATAATATACATACGATAAATAAACATCTAATTAATTTCTTCATAACTTCCTCCTAAGAGATTAGAAACATTACTAATATCATGAATACCATGATACATACCAAAAAGCCTAAGATACATAGTAATAAGCCTAGCCACCAAATAAGTGTTCTTTCTTTTCTAGTAATAATAGAAAAGATAAGTCCTACAAAAGAAAACACGGGGCCAAGCAGGATGATATCTGTATAAGAATAAGGAGCGTGATTGGCACTATAAAAATAGATTAAAAATGTTGCGATAGATAATAAACCACAAATAAGTGGTATAGAGTTCATTTTTTTCATAGACAAAGTATATCATAAAAAAAGAATGATAAGAAATATATCTTATCACTCTTTAACAAGTCTTATTCATACTTAGCGACGATCTTATCGTATTCACCGTTCTTCTTTAGTTTAGCTAAACCTTTGTTGAACTTCTTTAATAATTCTTTGTTTTCACCTTTTAATACTGCGAAACCATAGTTTGCTGGACTTTCTTTACCACAAGGAATATCGAAGTTTAACTGACCTGTCTTAACCATATATTTTAATACTGGATAATCTTCAAAACATGCAGCTGCTTCACCAGATTTAACTTTTTCAAACATGAATGTAGATTCTTCTACTACTTCTAGTTTGAATCCATATTTATCTTTAATAGACTGAGCATATTTTAATCCTGCAGTAGATGTTTTAGCAACTACAGTTTTACCTTTTAAATCAGCATAACCTTTAATACCTGAATTTTTTGCAACGCCCATTGAAACACCTGTTTCATAGTATGGATCTGAAAAATCATATTTTTGTTTTCTTTCATCATTGATTGACATACCTGCAATAACACCATCAGCTTCACCTGATTCTAGTGCTGTACATGCAGCATCAAAACCTAATGAGTTAATCTTAATCTTGAATTTCTGATCCTTGGCAATAGCTCTGATTAAGTCCATATCGACACCAACTAATTTACCAGAATCATCTTCCATTTCGAATGGAGGATATGTTTTATCAGTCGCAATAATGTAAGTCTTTTCTTCATTCTTGCTACTAGAATTTCCTCCACAACCTACTAATGAAACTGCCATTAAACCTGCTAATACAATAGCACCGAACTTCTTCATTTTCATAATCGTTTCCTCCCTTATATATCTACACTTATGTGTTGATACCTTATAATACTTTGTTTAAGAAATCTATTGTTCTTTGCTGCTGTGGATGATTGATGACATCATATGGATTACCCTGCTCTACAATATATCCACCATCCATGAATATAACTTTAGTACCTACTTCTCTCGCAAAACCCATTTCATGAGTGACAACAACCATTGTCATACCCTGACTTGCAAGATCTTTCATTACAGCGAGTACTTCTCCAACCATTTCTGGATCGAGCGCACTTGTTGGTTCATCAAAAAGCATAATATCAGGCTTCATTGCAAGGGCTCTTGCAATAGCAACTCTTTGTTTCTGACCACCAGATAACTGTGCTGGATAACTGTCTGCCTTATCTTTTAGACCAACACGTTCTAATAATTGATAAGCAGTTTGTTCTGCTTCTGCACTTGTCATCTTCTTAAGTTCAACAGGTGCAAGCATTATATTTTCTTTGACTGTCATATGTGGGAAAAGATTGAAATGCTGGAATACCATTCCAATGTTTTCTCTCTTCTTATTAATATCAAGTTTAGGATCTGTGATATCTTCTCCATCAACGATGACACTACCACTTGTAATATCTTCAAGACGGTTTAAACATCTTAAGAATGTTGATTTACCTGATCCTGAAGGACCAATTAAACAGACAACTTCACCTTCATTAATATCCAAAGAAATATCTTTTAAAACCTCTAAAGAGCCAAAGTTCTTCTTTAGGTTTTTGACAGAGACTTTTTTATTTGCCATAAGATAACCTCTTTTCTACAACTTTTGATACCTGTGCAAGTACTGTACAGATAAGTAAATAATAACAAGCCATAAAACAATAAATAACCATCATATGAGCTGACTGCGTTGCGGCAATTGTTTTACCAACGTTAGTCAATTCTGTTAGACCAATAACAGATAATAATGAAGTATCCTTAATAGAAATAATAAACTGGTTGATGATTGAAGGTAACATCGTTCTTAAAGCCTGTGGTAAGACAATCTTCTTCATTGTTTTACCATAAGTTAAGCCAAGCGATCTGGCTGCTTCAATCTGTCCTTTGTCTACTGCTTCAATACCACCTCTGACGATTTCTGCCATATAAGCACCGGCATTAAGTGATAGAGCAACAGTACCAGCAGTAAAAGTACCCCCAATATTTAACCATCTAAATCCTGTAGGTCTTAACATCTGTCCCAAGCCAAAATATATAATCAATATTTGTACAAGCATTGGTGTACCACGAATGATATAAATATAAAGGTTGGCGATTGATTTTAATATCTTCATGATCACTGACTTACTTTTTGAAGTATTGACTAATCCAACAATGATTCCAATAATAGTCGCAGCTACTAATGATATAATTGATAATTCAATCGTAATCACTATAGCCTGATTGAATCGACTGGCAAAAAAACCTAAATTTTCAAAAAATCCTTTCACATGAATCCCCCTTTTCTTTTATGTTTATAAATTACACCAATTCTTAATATATGTCAAAGAATTTTTATCACTATGAAAATATATTATTAAAATTGTATTAAAAAAGAAACAAAGTTGAACTTTGTTTCCTAGTTAGGCATCAAAGCGATGCTTTTTGAAGTGTTTATAGTAAATAATAAAGAGTAGTGAGGTCGTAAACCAAGTGACTGGATAAGAAACAACAACACCTTTAATAGTTGGATAGTGTGGTGAAATGAATGTAAGCCAGGCAATACGTAGTACACATATACCTAGGCATACTAATATCATTGGTTTAATGGATTCCCCACATCCTCTCATAGTACCTGAGAATATTTCAACACAGCAATATAAGAAATAGAATGGCATTAAGAACAACATTAAGCTATAACATTCTTCAATAATATGTGGATCTGATGAGAATAATCTTGTGATATAACTGCCTGTTAAACAGAGTATTGTACTGATTGAAATAGTCATAATAAAAGCCATAGCAAGGGCTGTTCTTGTACCCTTTTTAATACGATCATGAAGATGAGCTCCATAGTTCTGTCCACTAAATGTTGTGATTGCTGCACCAATAGCCGCAATCATCATCCAAAACAGGGCATCTATTTTTACATAAACTGACCATGAAGCGATTGTTTGTGTACCAAAAGCATTGATATGACTCTGTAAGACAATGTTTGAGATACTGTACATTGTAGATTGGATACCAGCAGGGGCACCAATCATAATAATCTTCTTTAGTACAGGTAGATGAAACTTCATCTTTGATAATGTAAGCTTGTAGACTTCATTTGTACGCATTAATTGAATAGTGACAAGTATGGCACAGACAAACTGAGCAATGACTGTTGCGATAGCTGCCCCAGCAATACCTTGATGGAAAATGACTACAAAGATAAAGTCGAATACAACATTCACAATACTACATATAATTAAGTAATAGAGTGGTCTTTTACTGTCCCCTACTGCTCTTAAGATTCCTGCACCGATGTTGTAGATTGCACCTGGAATCATACATAAGAAGTAAAGCTGCATATAGAGAGTGGCATCATTCAATATATCATGTGGTGTACCAATGGCATCTAGACATTGATATGAGAAGAATAAGCCAAAAAGCATCATGAGTATGCCACTAACAATCGCAAGTGTATAAGATGTATGTACTGCTTGATGGATTTTCTTATCATTTTGTGCACCATAGTATTGGGCGATGACTACGGAAGCACCTGTAGATAAGCCTACATAGAAGTTAACGATTAAACTCGTTAAGTTTCCTGTTGAACCGACAGCAGCGAGTGCGCTTGTACCACATGCCTGTCCAACAATGATTGTATCAACAGTGTTATATAATTGTTGAAAGAAACTTCCTATAAGAATAGGAAAAAAGAAAAAAAGTAATTGTTTCCAGATCACTCCCTTAGTGAAATCTTGTGTCTGATTCATTTTATTCCCTCCTAAAAGATTAATACATGATATCATAGAAATATAATAAAAGATATGTTGTCATTTACTCTTTTAATCAAAGAAAATTCACTTAAAATAGAAAGAGAGGTGAAGCCCATGATACTAGATATATCACAGGAGAATAAGTATACAGAAACTGAAAAAGAAGTGATTGATTATTTAATGAATCACTTAGATTTATTAGAAGAGTTGTCTATTAATGATTTAGCGAAAAAAACTTATACTTCTAATGCGACTATTATTAGATTATGCCGTAAAGCAGGTTATAGTGGATATAAGGCTTTAAAGGTAGATTTAATTAAAGAAAGAGAAGCAAATAAGTATATTGTAGAGAACGTGGATTATACGACACCTTTTCAGTTTAATGAAACAACTGAAGAGATTATGAAGAATATGTTTTCTTTGTATCAGGAGAGTATTAAGCAGGTGTATTCAAGTCTAGACATAGATGTACTCAAGTCTATGGCAGATAAGATTATTCATAAGAAACGTATCTTTTTGTTTAGTTATGGGGATACACAGACTACAGTGATTAATTTTACGAATAAGCTTGTAAAAGTAAATATATTTCCTACTCTTGCGACACAGTTTGGAGAAGAAAGACATATTTCTAAACGTATGAACAAGGATGATTATGCACTTATTATCAGTTATAGAGGGCAAGAAAGACTTCTAGAGTGTGTTCAGACATTGAGCAAGAATCATGTGAGAATTGGACTTATTACTGCGAATAAGAAGAATGTATTAATGCCTTATTGTGATGATTTGATTGTGATTCCTGATTGTGAGAAGAAAAATAGAATTAGTACATTCTATTCACAATTAGCTTTTCAATATGTCTTAAGTAATCTTTATGCGATTATTTATCATCAGGTAAATGATTGAACTTTTAGTTCAATCAATTCTGTCAATAAGTAAGAATAAAAGAACGTTTGTTTCTATACATATGTAAACTGTTTCATTGTAAGATGATTTGTGATAGAAATGAATAAGGTGATGAACATGAATAAAGAAGATGTATTAAAGTTAGAGGAAGAATTAAGTTTTGATCATTTTGATGCAGAAGATGCATATTGTATTGGAAATGAAATAGTAAAGAAAACAAGTAAACCAGTACGTATTAGAATTGTATTAGATGGAGATATTGTGTTCCAGTATCTGATGCCTAGCAAAAAGGGTGTGGAATGGTTAGATAGAAAACAGAATACAGTGGAACGATATCAACATAGCACTTATTATGTGTTTCTAGATCAAGAAGAAAGACATGTATATGATGAGAATGATTCTACTATCGCGATATGTGGTGGAGGTTTTCCACTTATCATAAAAGGTGAGTTACGTGGGTGTGTGATTGTATCAGGACTTGCCCATGATGAAGATCATCAATTGATTATCAATACATTGGGAGAGTATAAGAATGAAAGCTTTTGCGAGTGATTTAGATGGGACTTTAGTATTTGATAGAAAAGTTAAAGATAAGGATAAGGAAGCCATTCATATGTTTCAAAAGAAGAATATGTTTGGTGTATATACAGGAAGACCTATATGTAGTTTATTTGATATAGAGGATATTTCTTTTGATTTCTATATTGTTTCTTCTGGTGCTTTGTTATTAGATAGAAATAAGAAAATGATAGAAGAACATATTATAGATAAGAATCTAGCCAAAGATATATTCAACTATTATATAAATAAAGCAACTATTATTGTACAGACAGATGATTTGCATCATTTTTATGCAACTGGTTATTATAATAATCCTTTATTAACTCTTATTGATAGTTTTGAAGATATTGGAGACTTAAAGGTTTATAGTATTTCTTTAGTCTTTGATACAAATAAGGAAGCAGCTTCTTATGTATTAGATGTTAATGAGAGATATCCTCTATTATCTGGATATCAGAATAATAATTCTATTGATATTGTAGTAAAAGGTGTTTCTAAAGGAACAGGTGTAAAGGCAATGAAAAAACATCTCAATGCGGATGAGATGCTTGGTATTGGTGATTCTTATAATGATTTACCTTTGTTTAAGGCAAGTGATTATAGTTTTACTTTCCATAGTTCTGCCACTCAAAATGTGATTTAATATACCCACATCGAGATAATGTAAGTTCTCACGAACATTACTTACTATTTTATTGTGTATGCTTTCGACTGACTGAGATCATATCTACTCACAAGTTCAAGTACACTCCATAGTCGTAAATTCCCGAAGTAGCCTTCGGTACATACCTACGTCTGCGTTTGTTTATGCAACTTCGTAAGTCGTAGCATCTCTCAGATTAAGTGCGGCATTGAAATCTCTGTCTTCGATATAACCACAGTCACATCTGAAAAGTCTATCTGAAAGCTTTAAATCTTTCTTGATACTTTTACAGCAATGACATGTTCTAGATGATGGGAACCATCTATCGACTATTCGAAGTTCAATTCCATACTCCTTGCATTTAGCTTGGAGCTTTGTCTTAAATTTATAAAACTTCTGCGAAGCAACTGACTTTGAAAGATGTCTGTTCTTCATCATTCCTGATACGTTTAGATCTTCAATCGTTATATGAGATGGCTTGGTTTTCACTATCTCTGCGATTATCTTATTGATGTAATCAGTACGAATATTGTCGATTCTCTGATGAAGCTTCTGTATCTTAAGCTTTTGTTTCTGTATATTTCTCTTTTGAGTGGACCCTCCTTTCTTTAGATTTTCATACTTTCGAGAAAGACTTCTCTGTTCTCGAATAAGCTTT
>NZ_QTUM01000068.1:0-10918 GCF_003435615.1 Catenibacterium sp. AM22-6LB | reverse complement strand
TAGAGCAGAGGACTGAAAATCCTCGTGTCGCTGGTTCGATTCCGGCCGGAACCACCATTTTATTTATGATGCAGGTTTACCCAAGTCCGGCTGAAGGGATCGGTCTTGAAAACCGACAGAGGATTAACGTCCTGCGGGGGTTCGAATCCCTCAACCTGCGCCATTAATAAATATAACTCAGGATTCGTTCCTGAGTTTTTTTGTGCTTTATTTCATTTTGTGCTTTATTTCAGTTGTTCTTATGGGATAGGATAAGCATTTCAGTTACCAAACTCTCGATGCTTATCCTTTTTTATTACTCCCCTATTCTTTTAGGCAAAGAAAAAAAGCTATCGATTGATAGCTTCTTAGAAAATGTTGAAATATAATAGACAAGCACAGATACTTGCACAAATTGGAGCAAGTACTGGTACCCATGCATAATCCCACTGAGAAGTTCCCTTGTTCTTGATTGGTAAGATTGCATGTAAGATTCTTGGACCTAAGTCACGAGCTGGGTTTAAAGCTGGACCTGTAGGACCACCAAATGAAGCAACTAATGCCATAACTAATAAACCAACACCGATGAAACCAGCACCCTGATTGCCATGTTCGAAAATTGGTGAATGAGTAATAGATAATGCACAGAAGAATAAGATGAATGATCCGAAGAATTCGTTTACGAAACCATTGAACTTATTGTTTGTTGCATCAGTAGTTGAGAATGTACCTAAGATTGCATCAGGATTTTCTGTTGCATCATAATGTGGTTTGAAGCAAAGATAAAGAATAAACTGACCTACGATAGCACCAGCGAACTGTACTAAGATGTAAGGTAATACTTCAGCTAATGGTACATCACCTGCAACAGCAAGACCAATAGTGAATGCTGGGTTGATATGGTTACCAGAAATTTTACCAATCATAAGAGCTGGAATCATAACGGCCATACCATAACCGATTGCAATGATGACCCAACCACTGTGGCTTCCCTTTGTTCCCTTTAATTCCACGTTTGCTACTGAGCCGTTACCAATCATAACCATGATTGCAGTACCAAGGAACTCAGCAATGAGACGAGTAGTTAATGAAAATGTCATAATTGTCCCCCTATTTAATATTTAATTGTGTTTAATGACAAATGGGATTATAAAACCTGTATTTCAATGTGTCAACATGTTTCTAAAATGTTAATGCTTACAATCGTTTTTTTATGCATAGGTAGCACATTATTTCTATTTTTGGTATAATGCAAAAAGGAGGGTTTGTTATGTTAGAGATTAATACAAAGGCACCTTCTTTTAATCTACCAGATGAAGAAGGCAATATGCATACTTTAGAAGAATATAGAGGTCATCGTGTGATTCTCTATTTCTATCCTAGAGATAATACACCTGGATGTTCTAAACAGGCATGTGGGTTTAGAGATTTGTATCCTGAATTCTTAGAGAAGGATGCGGTAGTAATAGGAATCAGCAAAGATTCCATTGCAAGTCATAAGAAGTTCAAAGAGAAATATGAGTTACCTTTTACTCTACTTTCTGATACAGAAAAGAAGACAATTATGGATTATGATGTATGGAAAGAAAAGAAGAATTACGGAAAGGTAAGTATGGGTGTTGTAAGAACAACTTACCTTATTGATGAAGAAGGAATCATCATTAAAGCCAAGGAAAAGGTAAAGACTGCAGATAATCCTCAAGAGATGCTTGAGGCTTTATCATGAAGATTATTATGAGTCCTGCTAAGAAGATGAGAGTAGATGAGGATGCTTCTATTACTCCTACTACACCTTGTTTTCTTAATGAGTCTTATATATTAGAAGAAAAGCTTAAGAGTATGTCCTATGATGAGTTAAGAAGATTATGGAAAACTAATGAATCATTAACACATCAATGTTTTGAGGAGTTACAGGAGCGTCAGTTTAAACCATTGACATGTGCAATTCATGCTTATGATGGGATAGCGTTTAAGTATCTTCATCCTTTTTCTATGAGTGATAGTGAAAGAGAGTATTTAAACAAGCATTTACGTATTTTATCAGGGCTTTATGGGGTTTTAACACCTACTGATGGAATTGTACCCTATCGTTTAGAAATGGGCGTTAAACCGCTTAATTTGTATGAATTCTGGGGTAGTAAGATATATAAATCACTTGATGATCATGTGATTATTAATCTAGCATCTAAAGAATATTCTAAATGTATTACTGATTATTTAAAGAAAGATGATCAATGTATAGAAATTCAGTTTCTAAGAAATATTAAAGGGGTACTTAAGCAGCAGGCAACCTATGCGAAGATGGCTAGAGGAGCAATGATCTCTTATATGGCTAAAGAAAAGATAGAAAATATAGAGGACTTAAAGAAGTTTAATGATTTAGATTTTGTATTTGATGAAAAGCTATCTAATGATTATTGTTTTGTATTTGTGCAAGGGAGAAATGAAAATGAATAAGTTTTTAAAAGGTTTTGTATGTGCACTTCTTGTATTAAGTACTGGATGTGCTAAAGAAGAGAAGAAAGAAACACCAAAAAAGACTAAGAAAAAGACAGAAGAAACAGCTCAGGTCACTCATACTGATATTACTATGTCTTTTGTAGGTGATATGACTTTAGGTAATTATGCAGGTCAGGCATATGATGGGTCTTTTGATCAGGAATATGCGAAACAGGGTAATAATCCTGATTATTTCTTAAAGAATGTCAAGAGTGTTTTTGAACAGGACGATTTAACTATTGCAAATCTAGAAGGTCCTTTGACTGATGAAGAAAATCATGTTATTAAGTCATTCCCTTTTAAAGGTAAAAAGGAATATGCAAAGATTTTAACTAATAGTAGTGTTGAAGCTGTGACAGTCGCAAATAACCATTCTATGGACCGTTATCAGAAAGGGATGGATGATACTAAAGCAACTCTAGATGAGTATGGTGTAGGCTATTTCGGGTATTCAAAGAGCTATATTAAGGAAGTAAAGGGTATTAAGTTTGGTTTTCTTGGTTATGCATTTCCTAATGCTGTATCAAATGATATGAAGAATGCGATTACTGAATTAAAGAAGAAGACTGATTTTGTGATTGTTTATTATCATTGGGGTATTGAAAGAAACTATAGTCCAACTCAGGGACAGAGAGATTTAGCACATGCAACTATTGATGCAGGGGCGAATATGGTCGTAGGTAGTCATCCTCATGTGTTAGAAGGTATTGAAACATATAAGGATTCCCCTATCGTTTATAGTTTAAGTAACTTCTGTTTTGGTGGTAATAGAAATCCAAGTGATAAAGATTCTATGATCTACCAGCAGACATTCCACTTTACTAATAAGAAGATCACTAGTATGGAACATAAGATTATTCCATGTATGATTTCTTCTGTTAAGTATCGTAATAACTATCAGCCTATTATTGCGACAGGACAGGATGCAGAACGTATCTTAAAGAAAGTCAATACAATACAGTAAATGAAAGGTGTTGATCAAATGATTGAATATATCTTAAAAGAGAAAAAGAATATGACCAGTGGAGAAGAGAGAATTGCGGATTATTTCTTAGATAAAAAGACTTTACTTCATAAACAAAGCAGTCGTTCTATCGCATCTCAATTGTTTATCAACCCTTCTATGATTACTCGTTTTTGTCAGAAACTAGGATTTCATGGATATACTGATTTTCTTGAACAATATTTAAAAGAAATTGAATATAGAGAATCTCACTTCCAGGATCTTGATCCTAATCACCCTTTTGATGATCAAGATAAAAATACTGTAATCGCAAGTAAGATTGGACAGCTCTATCATGAAATTGTAGATGATACATTAAAGCTAATTGGTCATGATGATCTGCAAAATGCGATTAATTGTTTAAATAAAAGTGATATTATTTATGTTTATTCTGCAGGTGTACAAGGTGATGTAGCCCAGACTTTTAAAGATAAGATGTTGAAGATTGGAAAGAATGTGGTTCTTGAAACAAAGATGAATGAACTCTATTATCGTGCTTCTTATTGTTCTCTTAATTGTTCATTTGTTATTCTCTCCTACTCTGGAGAAATAGAATCAGAATTAAGAGGTGTAAAGAAGCTTAAAGAGAGACATATTCCTCTTCTCGCAATTACATCTTATGGAGATAATACGTTATCTCAATATGCAGATTATGTTTTAAATGTTTCTACAAGAGAAAGATTGAAAGATAATCTAGGTGATTTTGCGATGAATATATCTACGATGTTGATTCTAGATATATTATATGTAAGTATTTTTAATACTGATTGTTTAAAGCATGTTGAAAGAAGAAGATCTAGTTCACAGAGATTTGATTTATTTAGAACATCTAAGAATCCTAACATTAAGTAAGCAACATTGTTGCTTGGATATTATTAGAAACACATATCTTTTCGCAACGCGATTGAAAGAAGCCGTTCATTAATTGAGCGACTTCATTTTTTATTTATAATCTTAGTTGTAGAAAGAAAGGTGATGAAGATGTTTCCAAAAGATTTTCTCTGGGGTGGTGCAACGGCAGCTAACCAAATAGAAGGTGCTTATTTAGAGAATGGTAAAGGATTAAGTACCGCAGATGTGATGACTTTAGGATCTCATGAAAGAAAAAGACGTATTACAAAAAGTGTTGAAGAGAATGAATATTATCCTAGTCATAATGCAATTGATTTTTATCATCATTATAAAGAAGATATCGCATTATTTGCAGAGATGGGATTTAAAGTATATCGTATGTCTATTAACTGGACACGTATTTTCCCTAATGGGGATGAATTAACACCTAATGAAGAAGGACTTAAATTCTATGATGCAATACTAGACGAATTAGAGAAGTATCATATTATACCTCTTGTAACTATTTCTCATTTTGAAACACCTTTGGGACTTCAAAAATATGGTTCATGGAAAAATAGAGATGTAGTGGATTGTTATATACGTTTTGCGTTAGTTTTACTAAAAAGATACAATAATAGAATAAAATATTGGCTTACGTTTAACGAAATCAATTGTATGTCTACTCAGCCTTGGGTTGCAGCAGGTATTAATAGTGATGATGAGAGAGTAAGAATGACTGCAGCATATCATCAATTTATTGCAAGCGCAAAAGTTGTAAAGATTGCTCATAAAATTAATCCTGATAACAAGGTAGGAATGATGTATTGTGGACATTTCTCTTATGCATATAGTGCTAATCCTGATGATGTGATTGGAACGATGAATTTTATGCATAGTATGATGTTTTATTGTGATGTACAGTGTCGTGGATATTATCCTCAATATAAATTAAAAGAATTAGAGAGACTACATATTACCTTACCTATTCAAGAAGGAGATTTAGAAATACTTAAAGAAGGTAAAGTGGATTTCTTATCACTCAGTTATTATTGTACTCATGTAACTGGGAAAAAGACAAAAGGTATTCTTAAAGGTATGAATGGTTTAGATACAGGTTATAAGAATACATTCTTACCTAAGAGTGATTGGGGATGGACTATTGATCCCCAGGGGTTAAGATATGCATTAAATTATTTATATGATCGTTATCAATTGCCTTTGATGATTGTAGAGAATGGCTTAGGAGCTATAGATCAGTTGGAAGATAATAAGGTTCATGATACATATCGTATTGAGTATCTAAAAGCTCATTTAAAGGAATTATCTAAAGCAATTGAAATAGATGGTATTCCAGTGATGGGTTATACAATGTGGGGTCCTATTGATTTAATTGCGGCATCTACTGGTGAAATGAAAAAGAGATATGGTTTTATTTATGTAGATGTAGATGATTTAGGAAATGGATCTATGAAGAGATATAAAAAGGATTCTTTTTATTGGTATAAGAAAGTTATTGAAACAAATGGACAAATCTTAGAGGAGGATTAGTAGTATGAAGAAATACATTTTAATGGATAGTGAATATTGTAGTATGGGTAGATGGATTTCTGTTATTGTAGGTAAAAAGCTAGGAATGAAATTATATGAAGGCAAGGATCTTATAAAACTAGCTGATGAGGAGTGGTTGACTGAAGATTATTTAAAGGATTTTGATAATAGAATTGCGGATATGTCTTTAGAAGAAGTAAAAGCAAGCGATGAAATTAAAAAGGTTCATCAGGCTTTATCTAAAGCGATTTTAAAAGCAGTAGAAACTGGTCCATGTATTATTCATGAAAGAGCTGCAGGTGATGTACTTGAAGGACATCCAGATTGTTTAAAGGTACTTTTGTATAATACATCAATGGAACATCGCATCCCTCGTGCAATTGCGGATAAGACATATGATTTAGAAGGATTAGAACATGATGAATTAGTCAATTTTATTCATCGTGAAGATCATAAGCGTAAGGTTTATCGTGATGCCATTTCTCATCATTTATGGGGTGAAAAGGAAAGTTATGATATATGTTTAGATAGTGATGTTTTATCTAGAGAGAAGTGTGCAGAAATATTAATCGAAGCGGCAGCAGATTGTAAACTTGATTTAGAGGAATGTGCTCAAATTATTAAAAGTTCTTTTGACTGGACAAGATAAGAGGTAAATAGAGATGATCAAAAAACTTTGGAAATTATTTTATTCAATGGTCTATCTCAGTACTTTTACTTTTGGCGGTGGCTATGTCATTGTCACATTGATGCAGAAGAAGTTTGTAGATGAGTATCATTGGATCAATAAAGATGAAATGTTGGATTTAGTCGCTATTGCCCAATCAGCACCAGGTGCTATAGCCGTCAATGGTGCTATTGTAGTGGGATATAAGATTGCTGGTGTATTAGGTATTATTGTGAGTGTTATTGCAACTATTCTTCCTCCGTTTATTATTATTTCTGTAGTGTCTTTATTCTATTTTTAAAGAAAATTTATTTGTTCATTATATGCTTGATGGAATGCAGTCAGGTGTAGGTGCAGTGATTGGTGTTGTAGTTGTAGAAATGGCATTAGGTATCTTTAAGGAAAAGAAAATAAGTTATTATTTGATTATGTTTGGTTCTTTTATTGCGAATTACTTCTTTAAGGTAAATGTTGTATTGATTATTCTGACATGTATTGTGATTGGTATTGTTTATTCTATATATGAAAGGAGATTCGTGCAATGATCTATTTACAGTTATTTTTAAGTTTTCTACAGATTGGTGCTTTTAGTTTTGGTGGTGGTTATGCTGCAATGCCTTTGATTCAAAGTCAGATTGTAGATTTACATCATTGGCTGGATTTTAAAGAATTTACAGATTTAATCACTATATCACAAATGACACCTGGTCCTATTGCGATTAATTCAGCTACTTTTGTAGGAACTAAGATTGCTGGTATTCCTGGTGCTATCGCAGCAACTATAGGCTGTATTCTCCCTTCTTGTATACTTGTAACAATCATTGCATACTTCTATCTCAAATATCGTCATATGCGCTTTTTACAGAATATCTTGAACTACTTAAGACCTGCTGTAGTAGCATTGATTGCAACTGCTGGAGTTACTATTATGATTTCAGCATTATTTGGAAGTGAAGCAACAATTATATTAAATAACTTCCGTATTCATCAATTAATTATATTTCTATTTTGTGTATTTCTGCTTTGGTATAAGAAATCTAATCCAATATTTGTGATGATTCTTTCAGGGATACTCAATGTTATTTATCAAACAATTATTTAAAAAAGACTTCCGCTGAAGTCTTTTTTAAATAAAATCCAATAAGTTTAATCTATGATTTTCATATGTACGAAGATAGTTGAATATTTCTTCATGATCATGCATGATCCCATTTTCTTCACATATCTGATGAAATAGACGCATCAGATGTTTGTTATGTGGACTAGAGAGAATATAGCTATTACCATACTTGTTGATATATGTCTCTTTTAATCCAGGAAAATATTGATCTAGTTTAGAATAGAAGTACTCTCTATTCCCTTCCCTAAGTGTACTCCCATGTCAAAACAGATAATTCCTTTTACATGAGCTTGTATGCAATAATCAAGTATCCCTCTTAAGTTTTCTTCGTTATCATTGATAAAAGGGAGAATAGGTGTTAACCATACAACAGTCGGTATACCTTCCTCATAAAGAGTCAACAATGTTTCAAAGCGTTCTTTTGTAGAAGAAACATTGGGTTCTAGCTTTTTACACAGTTCTTCGTCATAAGTAGTTAAAGTCATCTGAATCACACATTTAGAGTGTGTCTGAATGGATTTCAGTATATCCAAGTCTCTTAATACACGTGATGACTTAGTGATCAGCGTGACTCCAAAACCGTTTCTATCAATGATTTCTAATGCGCCTCTTGTATACAACAATTGATCTTCTAGAGGAATATAAGGATCTGTCATAGCCCCCATGCCAATCATGCAGAGTTTTCTTTTCTTTCTTAGTGAAGTATCTAACAATTCTAATGCGTTCTCTTTGACTTCTATATCTTCAAACAAGTGATCCATATGATAGCAGTCACTTCTAGAATCACAATAGATACAGCCATGCAGACATCCTCTATAGAGGTTCATTCCATTACTAGATGATAATATACCTTTAACCTTTTTATAATGCATATTACTCCTTTTCTAAGCAAATACGACAATTTGTATAATGAAATCTTTTTAAAATATTCATATAATAATGCTGAAAAGAGATTTCCCACTCTTTTCTACCCTTCGAGGTCAGCAACCATTCCCTTCTTAGCTGACCTTTTTATTTATTCTTTACATAAAATTGGTTTATTCATTACCTTTTATCAATATAATACAGATGATGAAGATATGTGATCTCCACCATATTCTACATATATCCGCTTCATCAATTACCAGCTATGCTGGTTTTTTTATATATTCTTCTATCTTTTCTTTATTTAATGATTCACCAATGACAATAATGATTTCCTGACCTTTCGCAATTGTTTCAGTAGTAATCTGATCTTTTGTCGCATTAAGTTCAATCCATTGATCATTTTCTAGTATAAAGCCTTTGATTCTAAATACTTTACCACACTCAGAATCATTAAAAATAGATTGAGTTGCATGAATCAATTTTTCTTTAGTAATTGCTTGATTCATAAAAAACATAGTAGAGAAAGCTTCTTCTTTCTTAAAGAACATCTTAATAAAGCCTTCTAATTCATAACCAGAATGAAGAATAGAATTAAAGTCATCATTATTGAGTGTTTCTAAATCAAGACAGTCTTCTTTATTAAATCTTCTTTTACATTTAATGAGAGACATTGTGTTATTTAAGTGTGTGATTGTGTTATTGATTTCTTCTTCTGTGGCTTCACTAGAGCGACTGAGAATGATTTTACCAGCATCTGCAACCTGACACCCTAGTAAGTAATCTGATTGCTTAGAAAGGTTATTTTCTAGCTTAGAATTCACTAAAGCAATCACATTACCAATCTCATACCATTTATCTAATGGTTCTTCATGAAGTACATCAAAGAACTCATCGACATCATAAATTCCTGATGGTTCTACTAATATTCTATCAAAACCTCTCATACCCATAGAAATGAGTTTTGTCTTAAAACGGCGTCTATGACAGTCTAAATCTCCTCCACCAACAACCATTTCTAGTTCACATTGGTCACCTAATTCTTCTTCTAATACCATCATATCTACATTAATCGCACCAAAATCATTTTCCAATATTGCGATATGCAGTCCTTGATCAATTAAATATTTCGCATACTTCTTAATAAATGTTGTTTTACCTGATCCTAAAAAACCTGTAATTAAATCTACTTGTACCATAAGTTCACCTCTTGATTTTATTATATGTTGATATACTGTTTTGTCAAACAGTTCACATTAGTGACATATAATAGACATAGAATATTCTTTAGAAAGTATGTGTGAATTATGTCAAACTATGGACTTAACATACCCATATGTTTATGCTAGGATTCAGTTGAAAGGGGGCAGTGATTATGTGTACTGCTGCATGTTTTAAAGATAAAGATTGTTATTTTGGAAGAAATCTAGATTATGAGTTTTCTTATGGTGAACAGATTGTTGTAACACCTAGAAATTTTGAGTATGGTTTTAGATATACAGATGAACCATCTTACAAATATGCCATCATTGGAATGGCTCATGTCAGCGATGGATATCCATTATATTATGATGCAATGAATGAAAAAGGATTAGGTATGGCTGGACTCAACTTTGTAGGAAATGCCTATTTTAATCCTGTGGTTGAGAATAAGACAAATGTTTGTTCTTTCGAATTTATTCCTTGGATCTTATGTCAATGTGAAACTGTTGAGGAAGCGATTAATCTTATTAATGAAATGAATTTATGTGATACACCTTTTAGTGCATCATTCCCACCTGCTTCACTTCATTATATGATCAGTGACTCAAATAAGACTATTACTGTAGAAATCATGAAAGATGGAGTACATATCTATGATAATCCTGTAGGTGTATTAACTAATAATCCACCTTTTGATAAACAGATGTTTAATTTAAATAATTATATGTATCTCTCTACTAAACAGCCTGAGAATACATTCTCAAAAGATGTAAACTTATCTACTTATAGTAGAGGTATGGGTGCTTTAGGGTTACCTGGTGATTTATCATCAGCATCTCGTTTTGTACGTGTTGCATTCACTAATATGAATGTAACTAAAGGATTAAATGAACAGGAAAATGTCAGTCAGTTCTTCCATATTCTTGGTTCAGTAGAACAACAAAAAGGACTATGTGAAGTAGCCGAAGGTAAATATGAATATACTATTTATACTTCTTGTTGTAATTTAAATAAAGGTATTTACTATTACTCTACTTATCATGGTCATACAATTAAAGCTGTGGATATGCATAAAACAAATCTAGATAATAAAGATTTGACATGTTATCCAATGATTGATGAAGAAGTATTCTTTGAACAGAATTAATCGAGTAGGAGAAAATAATTAAAATTATTTTCGTCCTCTCACACCACCGGGCAA
>NZ_QTUM01000067.1:0-11511 GCF_003435615.1 Catenibacterium sp. AM22-6LB | reverse complement strand
TCGAACCGCTGACCCTCTGCTTGTAAGGCAGATGCTCTCCCAACTGAGCTAAACCTCCAATATTCTTGGGATATACCGGCCGTTAGACCGATGCTTAAGTGTTAGTGCCATATCCCAACCAAGCACGCTCATATAATATACCAAGTGTTATGTGATTCGTCAACAGGTTTTTACAATTTTTTTAACTAAAATTAAATTTTTTTTTTTTGCCATTCTATCGCACTGTGCAATAAGAAAAGTTATAATTAAATGAGTGATAAAGGAGATATAAAAAATGGCAGAATTATTGTATCAAGGACATGGAAGTTATCGCATTGTATCTAATGAAGGTGTAGTGATTTATGTGGATCCTTATGCAGGTGAAGGTTATCATATGCCTGCAGATATTGTGATTGTAACACATGAACATAGTGATCATAATCAGGTTGATCTTGTTACATTAAAAGACGATGGTGTAATTTTAAGACATGGAGATCTATTTGTGGATGGTGGATATCCTATTAAGAAGATTAAGAAAGTAATGATTGAAGGAACACCTGCAGAAAATAAGAATCATACAAGAGAAGAATGTGTTGGTTTTATTATGACTGTAGATGGTATTACATTATATGGTGCAGGAGATACAAGCTATTATCCTGAAATGGAAAGCTTCAATGATTTAGATTATGCATTATTGCCAGTAGATGGTATTTATAATATGAGTGCACAGGAAGCAAGTCGTTGTGCACATGTAATTGATTCTCGTTATTTCATTCCTATTCATACTTCACCTACACAATTATATGATGAAGACATTGCGAAAAGCTTTAAATCACCTCATGCTTTATATATGAAGCCAGGTGAAAGGTTGAAATTATAGTCCAAAATGAAAAGACCACTTGATGTGGTCTTTTATGTTAGTTCTGATCGAAATATCTGTTGAATTTGACGATGAATGTTGTAATTTGATCATCACTTGTAACAGAAATATCACCATGATGAAGGTCTACTATATTCTTAGTGATTGCTAGTCCTAAGCCAGTACCACCTGTTTTAGAGTTTCGTGATGAGTCTGTACGATAAAATTTATTAAATAGAAGTGGGATATCTTCTGGTGCAATAGTATCACCATGGTTGATGACTTTAACAGTTGCATATTTCTCATCACCGGATACTTCTATCTTTAAATCGGTATTATGATAGCCATACTTGAGTGCATTAGAAATAAGATTATCAAATACACGGGCTAATAATTGACCATCTCCCTGAACATAGATATTCTCTTCAGGTAAATCTACTATTGGTGTAATATTACAGTCTTTAAATGAAGGATAGAACTCATCTGTCATCTGCATAATTAATCCAGATAGATTAATCATACTCTTATTCAACTTGATATCTGCATTATCAAGTTTAGTGAATTCAAAGAGGTCATCCATCATTTCCTGTAGACGTATTGATTTCTCATATGCAATACCAGAATACTTATGTACATCTTCTTTAGATAAAGCCGAGTCATCTTTAATCAACTCAAGATATCCTACAATAGTTGTAAGAGGTGTTCTCAAGTCATGGGCTACGTTTGTGATTAATTCATTCTTTTGTCTTTCTGCATTACGTTCTATATCTAATGCGGCTCTTTCTTTTTCTTTTAGCTTTTCGCTTTCTTTTTCTTTCGCAAGCAATGTTTTTGATAAGACATTGATGTTTGCAGCAAGAGAACCTAATTCATCATCATATTCTACTTCACACTGTACACCATAATTACCACTTGTTACCTGCTGGATAGAGCGTCTCAGCTTTCTGATATATTCAATTGTGAAATCAATCAGTTTAAAGAAGATTTCTACAAAGACAATAAAAGAAATGGCATAACATAATGCATAACGCATTTCATTTGGTACCGCAATAGGAATAATTCTATCGAATATAATTCCTAGAATAGAATAAATAAGAAATGCGACAAGATAACTTAATGTGATATTAATCAACAAACGCCATTTAAAAGAAGAAATAAACAGCTTTCTTAGTTTCTGCATCATAATTCGAACTTATAACCAATGCCCCAGACAGTAATAATATGTCTTGGTGTACGAGGCTGTCTTTCAATCTTTTCTCTTAGTTTTCTAATATGTACCATGATGGTATTGTTGGCATGTGTTGCTTCTTCATGCCATATTTTTGTATAGATATCTTCAGTAGAGAATACTGTACCAGGATGTGAGGCAAGTAATACTAAGATTTCATATTCAATCTTAGTTACAGCTACTGGACGATTATCTACAGAAACCATCTTCTTATTTGTATCAATAAGAAGGTCATTGGCCTGAATAATAGAATTATCTACACCAATAGGCTTACTATATACCTGATAACGTCTTAATTGTGACTTAACACGTGCCACTAATTCCATTGCATTAAAAGGTTTTGCGATATAATCATCAGCACCTTTTAATAATCCTTCAATCTTATCCTGGTCAGCTGTCTTGGCTGATACAAAGATAACTGGGATATTGTACTTTTCTCTGATCATCTCTAATGCTTGTATTCCATCTACCCCAGGCATCATCATATCTAGAATTACAAGATCAATCTTGAACTTTTCAAGATCACGTAATAATGTATACGCATTATAACGCTTTTCAACATGATAACCTTCTTGACTTAAATAAATTTCAATAAGATCACAAATTTCTTTTTCATCATCAATAACTAATATACGAGGTGTTTCCATATGTTTATCCTCCCAAGCCATATCATAATATAATTAATTAATAAAATAAAGAAAAGAATTGCATACGACGGGGGAATTTGCTATAGTTGTAAAGGGCACAAACGGGTCTTCCGTAGGTGCTTTTTTTTGTTTAATATAGAGAAAGAGGTGAAGAGAATGGCAAAATTCATATTTGTCACAGGTGGTGTCGTATCAGGTCTAGGGAAAGGTTTAACAGCTGCATCTTTAGGTAGAATATTAAAACAAAGAGGATTAAAAGTATTCATGCAGAAACTTGATCCTTATATCAATGTGGATCCAGGAACTATGTCTCCTTATCAGCATGGTGAAGTTTATGTAACAGCTGATGGTGCAGAAACAGACTTAGACTTAGGTCATTATGAACGTTTTATTGATGAAGACTTAAACAAAAACTCTTCAGTTACAACTGGTAGAGTATATAGCGATGTAATTTCTAAAGAAAGAAGAGGGGATTACTTAGGCGCAACAGTACAGGTTGTTCCTCATATCACAAATGCGATTAAGGACAAGATTTATGCTGCAGAAGAATCTTCTCAGGCAGATATCGTTATTACAGAAATCGGTGGTACTGTAGGAGATATCGAATCATTACCATTTATTGAAGCAATTAGACAGGTAAGACTCGATAGAGGCTACAAGAATACTCTTTATATACATACAACTTTACTTCCATATATTGGTGCCAGCCATGAAGTAAAGACTAAACCAACACAGCATAGTGTTAAAGAATTATTAGGATATGGTATCCAGCCAGATATCATTGTATGTCGTAGTGAACATACTATTTCTGATGAATTAAAGGACAAGATCTCTTTATTCTGTAATGTTCCTAAGGAAGCTATCATCTCTAACTATGATGTAGATGTTCTTTATGAATTACCAGTAGAATTATTAGATCAGCATATGGATGATGTTGTACTTGATCATTTAAGAATTGAAGCTCCTGAAGCTGATTTCACTGAATGGCGTGAATTAGTTGAAAGAGTTAAGAACTTAAAGGATACAGTTAAAATCAAAATGGTTGGTAAGTACTGTGAATTCCCAGATGCTTACTTATCAGTTAATGAAGCATTAAAACATGCTGGTTACTATGCAAATAGTGAAGTTGAAATTGACTGGGTTAACTCTGAAGAAGTAACTAAGGAAAATATCGCTTCTAAGCTTGCTGATGCTGATGGTATCTTAGTACCAGGTGGATTTGGTAACAGAGGTGTTGAAGGTATGATTGTTGCTATCCAGTATGCAAGAGAACATGATATTCCATTCTTAGGAATCTGTTTAGGTATGCAGTGTGCTTCTATTGAATATGCAAGAAATGTATGTAAACTTGATGATGTTAACTCATTAGAATTCGATAAGAACTGTATGACTCCATTAATTTCATTAATGCACGATCAGTCTTTAGAAAACATGGGTGGTACTCAGAGACTTGGTAACTACACTTGTGAATTAAAAGAAGGTACAATTGCACATAAGTTATATGGAAAGGATCTTATCCAGGAAAGACATAGACATAGATATGAATTCAATAATACATATCGTCAGATGTTAGAAGATGCAGGACTTGTTATCTCTGGACGTAATCCAAAGAGAGATTTAGTAGAAATCGTTGAAGTGCCTAACCATCCATATTTCGTTGCATGTCAGTTCCATCCAGAATTCAATTCTAGACCAAATAGAGCACATCCTCTATTCCAGGGACTTATCAATGCAGCACATAAAAAGAAATACAATTAATATATTGGCATGAGGGTAACCTCATGCCTTTTGTGTTACAATAAAAAGCATGGAGGTATGGTTATGCGTATAGGACAGTCAATGGATATTCATCAATTAGTAGAAGGAAGAAAGCTTATTCTAGGTGGTGTAGAAATTCCTTATGAAAAAGGGTTAAAGGGACATAGTGATGCCGATGTTCTTCTACATGCGATTATTGAATCAATCATTGGGGCATTAGGTGAAGGAGATATCGGTAAACATTTTCCTGATACAGATGATCGCTACAAAGGTATTTCTTCAATGATCTTGTTAGAAGAAACATATAAGTTGATGAATGAAAAAGGTTATAAGATTGGGAATGTGGATGCAATCATTATGACAGAACAGCCAAAGATGGCACCTCATATACCTACAATGAGACATAATATTGCGGAAGCACTTCATTGTGATGTGACACAGATTAATGTGAAAGCAACACGTGGTGAAAAGCTTGGCTTTGTAGGAAGAGGAGAAGGGATAGTTTCTCAGGCAGTCTGCTTACTTGAAAATGTGTATTAGTTATGTATTTTTTAAATAAGGTGATGTTTTTACATCATCTTTTTTGTCACTCAGATATCTTTTATTGTATAATGAAGGGGCGAAAGAGGTGATACTAGTGAAATGGAGGAACAAATTGATTACTGTCATTTTACTATTATTTATTTTCCTTGAATTGTTTTCTATTTTTAAGATTACCACTATGGCAACTTTTGAATTAAAACAGACAGTATTTACTTATGAATTAGGACAGGAAGTATCACAGAATATAGAGGATTATGTCATCTGTCCAGATAGAATAAAAAAATCACTTACTTTAAACTTGAAGCGTGTTAACTTGAATAAAGTAGGTAATTATAATGCAAGTATTGAATATGCAGGACGTGATTATGGCTTTAAGATTAAGATTGTAGATACAAAAAAACCAACAGTAAAACTTAAAAAGCTTGTTTATTATGTGAATCCTAATCAGCCACTCTATGCAAAAAATACAGTAGCTGAAGTCAATGATGCGTCTTTAACACAAATCTATTTCTTAAAGAAAGAAAATAGTGAAGAACTTGTGAAAGAGAAAACATATGAAAAGGTAGGTACATATATTGAACGTGTTGTAGTAAGAGATGAACAAGGTAATACATCTTTTCCAATGCGTATTAAAGTGATTGTAGCCAATGAGTTGGTTGTTCCTGTGATCAAAGGGGCAGAAGATAAAGTCATTCATATCGGGGATGCTTTTAACGCAAGAGAAGGTGTCACTGCATATGATAATGAAGATGGTGACTTAACAAATAAGATTGTTGTTACAGGTAAAGTACAGACTAATACTGTAGGACGTTATACTCTAATATATACAGTCACTGATAGTTCTAAGAATATGGCTAAGGTTACAAGAGTAGTGGAGGTTATTGAATGATCACATATATCTTTATGGCGATATGTATAGCAGTTTTTGTTTATATTAATTATTTTTCTAAGGATAATAAAACTTCAGAAGCAATGCATTTAGGTGCTTTATATACACCTTATGTAAAAAATAGAGGAGAATATTGGCGATTTATTACATCTGCTTTTATTCATACGGAATTTCTTCATTTATTTATGAATATGTACTGTATCTTCTATTTAGGACGTATGTTTGAAACACTCCTTGGACCAGTACGTTATTTAATACTTGTCTTAGTATCTATTGTGATGAGTTCATTGGCTACTTATTACTATTCTTATAGAGATTCTAGTGTGGATAACTCTATCACAATTGGTGCAAGTGGTTTATTCTATGGCTTTTTAGGAGCTATTATTGGACTAGGTTTATTTAAAGGTGGTGCTTTCTTTGATTTATTAAGAGGCTATTTACCTTGTATTGCGATTAACCTTGCCTTTACTCTTATGAATTCTCGTATTTCTAAGACAGGACATGTAGGTGGATTAGTTGGTGGATACCTCACTATGTATATTATGTATCTCTTAAAAGTGATATGAGAATACTAATTGATGGAGATGCAACGCCAGATATTGAAAAAATCGCTTTTTTGTGTGATAAATATGATATAAAGATGATAGTGTATTGTGACATGAATCATTTCTTTGATTATGAATCAGTTATTATGTGTGATCAGGGGAATGATAGTGTTGATTATGCTATTTTAAAAGATGTGAAGAAGGGTGATCTTGTGATTACACAGGATTATGGTGAAGCAGGTATGCTTCTTACAAAAGGTGCGATTGTTGTTCATCCTTCAGGGTTTATTATTGATTCCAACAATATAGACTCTCTTTTAATGACACGCTATATCAATGGAAAGATGCGTAAGCATCAACTTGTCAAAGGACCAAAGAAACGTACACAAGAAACAAGAAAGAGATTTTTAGAAACAATAGAGGGGATTATATCAAATGAAATATAAGTTAATTGCATTAGACTTAGATGGTACATTAAAGAATTCAGAAAATAAAATTACTGATGAAACACGTAAGACACTTATTAAAGCACAGCAGTTAGGTGCAACAATTGTACTTGCATCAGGTAGACCAACACCTGGTTTAAGACATGAAGCAGCTGCACTTGAATTAGAAAAGTATGAAGGTTATTTATTATCATTCAATGGTGCTAAGGTAATGGATGCGAAAACAAGACAGACTATGTTTGAACAGCGTTTGACTATTGAACAGGCTAAAAAAGCATATGATGAAGCAAAGAAACATAATCTTGCGATTATGACATATTATGATGATGCTGTTTATACTGAAGATGTAGATGATCAGTATGTGAATATTGAAGGACATATTAACGATATCGAAATTAAAAAGACTGAATCTTTTAAATCAATTTTAAGAGATCCTATTAATAAAGTATTATGTACAGGTGATCCTGAACATGTGGTTTCTGTATTAGAAGACTATAAGAGTGCCTTCCCAGGTTTAAGTATTTATCGTTCTGCACCATTCTTTATTGAAGTTATGGCACCAAATATTGATAAAGCAGCTTCTTTAGATAAGCTAGTAAAGATGCTTCATCTTACAAAAGAAGAAGTGATTGCCTTTGGTGATGGATTCAATGACTTATCACTCATTGAATATGCAGGCTGTGGTGTCGCTATGGCCAATGCAGTAGATGAAGTCAAAGAAAGAGCCGATGTTGTCACTTTATCTAATGATGAAGATGGTATTGCGTATATGTTGAAGAAACTAGAGGAGGAGTTAAGAGATGAATCAAATGCCTAAAGATCCAGTGATGTTACTTAGCTGGTTAAATATGAAACTCAGAGACCAATATGAAGATCTTGCAGATTTATGTTATGACTATCATATTCCTATGCAGGAAATCGTAGATAAGATGGAAGCTATTGGTTACCATTACACATACAAATCAAATCAGTTCAAATAAGAGTGTATAACCACTCTTATTATTTTGCCTAAAATTTGTCTTATTTAGAACCAAAATAACGCGATAACGTTAAAAATATAAATATATGGAGGAAAAATGAAAAAATGTTAGAGCTAAAAGATTTTGAAGAAGCAAAAAAGAGAGTAGACGAAGTGATCATTCCAACACCTTTGATCTATAGTCCAGCGTTCTCTAAAGAGTGTAGAAATATGGTTTATATCAAACCAGAAAACTTACAGAGAACTGGCGCATTTAAGATTAGAGGTGCTTATAATAAGATCATGAAGATGGATGATGAATCCAAGTCTAGAGGACTTATTGCCTCAAGTGCAGGGAACCATGCCCAGGGTGTGGCTTATGCAGCCCAGCAGTTAGGTGTTAAGGCTACAATTGTTATGCCTGCCCATACTCCACTTATTAAGGTAGATGCCACTAAGGCATTAGGTGCTGAAGTGGTTCTTCATGGTGAAGTCTATGATGATGCATATAATAAGGCAGTAGAATTACAGAAAGAACATGGCTATACATTTGTACATCCATTTGATGATGAAGATGTCATTGAAGGTCAGGGAACCATTGCCTTAGAAATTCTCAAAGAACTACCAGATGCAGATATTATTCTTGTACCAGTTGGTGGTGGAGGATTGATTTCAGGTATTGCCTGTGCCGCTAAGAAAATCAATCCTGCAGTGAAGATTATCGGTGTAGAACCAGAAGGAGCGGCAAGTGCCCTTGCTGCCATTAATGAAGATCATGTGGTATCATTAAATGAAGCAGTAACTATTGCGGATGGTACAGCTGTTAAGACAATTGGAAAAACGCCATTTGAATATATTAAACAATATGTAGATGGTATCATCACAGTCAGTGATTATGAATTAATGGCTGCATTCTTAGTACTAGTAGAAAAACATAAACTTGTTGCTGAAAACTCAGGTATCCTTTCACTTGCTGCACTAAAGAAACTTAATGAAAAGAATAAGAAGGTTGTCTCACTCATTTCTGGTGGTAATATTGATGTACTTTCTATTTCTTCTATGATTAATAAAGGACTTATTGAAAGAGGTAGAATCTTCTCATTCTCATTACAGCTTCCAGATAGTCCAGGTCAGTTAGAGAAGGTGGCTCATATTCTTAATGAATGTAATGCGAACGTTGTCACTGCAGATCATAACCAGTTCAAGAATTTCGCTAGATTCTCTGAAGTAGAATTAAGAGTCACTTGTGAAACAAATGGGGAAGCGCATATTGTATCTATTATTGAAACATTTAAAAAGAATGGATTTGAAATTCAGCGTATCAACTAAGGAATAGCAATCAGCTATTCTTTTTTTATAAAATTAAGTAAAAATTTAGTTTTAATAGAATAATAATGGTGCTATAATGTGAAAAACAGATTTTTGAGAGGGGGATTTAAGTGTTAGAACTAAAGAATTTTGAAGAGGCAAAGAAGAGAGTGGATGAAGTCATTCTTCCTACACCTTTGATCTATAGCCCAGCTTTTTCTAAAGAAAGTAGAAATACTGTTTATATCAAACCAGAAAACTTACAGAGAACAGGCGCATTTAAAATTAGAGGTGCTTATAATAAGATCATGAAGATGGATGATGAATCCAAGTCTAGAGGACTTATTGCATCAAGTGCAGGAAACCATGCTCAGGGTGTGGCTTATGCCGCCCAGCAGTTAGGTGTTAAGGCTACAATTGTTATGCCTGCCCATACTCCACTTATTAAAGTAGATGCCACTAAGGCATTAGGTGCTGAAGTGGTTCTTCACGGTGAAGTCTATGATGATGCTTATAATAAGGCAGTAGAATTACAGAAAGAACATGGCTATACATTTGTACATCCCTTCGATGATGAAGATGTCATTGAAGGTCAGGGAACAATTGCCTTAGAAATTCTCGAAGAACTACCAGATGCAGATATTATTCTTGTACCAGTTGGTGGAGGAGGATTGATTTCAGGTATTGCCTGTGCTGCAAAACTTATTAAACCAACAGTTAAGATCATCGGTGTAGAACCAGAAGGAGCTGCAAGTGCCCTTGCTGCCATTAATGAAGATCGTATTGTTTCATTAAATGAAGCAGTGACTATTGCGGATGGTACTGCAGTTAAGACAATTGGTGAAAAGCCTTTTGAATATATTAAACAATATGTAGATGGTATTATCACAGTCAGTGATTATGAGTTAATGGATGCATTCTTAGTACTTGTAGAAAAACATAAGCTTGTAGCTGAAAATTCAGGTATTCTTTCACTTGCTGCATTAAAGAAACTCAATGAAAAGAATAAGAAGGTTGTTTCACTTGTATCAGGTGGTAACATCGATGTACTTTCTATTTCTTCTATGATTAATAAGGGACTTATTGAAAGAGGAAGAATCTTCTCATTCTCAGTACAGCTTCCAGATATTCCTGGACAGTTAGAAAAAGTTGCACATCTATTAAATGAATGTAATGCGAATGTTGTAGCGGTTGATCATAACCAGTTCAAAAACTTCGCAAGATTCTCAGAAGTAGAATTAAGAGTCACTTGTGAAACAAATGGGGAATCTCATATCGATACAATTGTTGAAACATTTAAACAGAATGGTTTAGAAATTCATCGTGTTAACTAGGGAATAACGTAACGTTATTCCTTTTTTCGTCTATTTCACTATTGTGCATTTTTTTGTGATATCCTATAGATAGGAGGAAAATTGATATGTTACTAGGAATTGATGTAGGAGGGACTTCTGTCAAATATGCAACATGCGATGAAAAGGGTCATTTATTTGACAAGGGGTCTTTTAAAACACCTGATACTTTAGAAGACATGTATCAGGCTATTGAAACTATTTTTAAAGAAAGAGATGTTGATGGTATTGCGTTAAGTATGCCAGGAGCTGTTGCAAGTGATGAAGGTGTCATTTATGGTGCGTCTGCCATTGACTATATTCATGGTCCTAATATAAAGAAGGATCTAGAAGAAAGATTACAGACACGTGTAGAATTAGAAAATGATGCCAACTGTGCAGCACTTGCTGAAGTATGGCTAGGTGCCGCTAAAGACAACCAGGATTGTTGCTTTGTGGTATGCGGTACAGGTATTGGCGGTGCTGTGATTAAGGATAAGAAGATTCATAAGGGACAGCATCTTCATGGTGGTGAGTTTGGTTATATGATTAATAACTTTGATGCAGATTCACTTGAGTTTAACTTTTGGTCTCTTGATTCTACAGTTGCCATCGTCAAGGGTGTAGAAAAAGAACTAGGTGAAACATATGATGGACGTTATATTTTTGATCATGCCAATGAAAATGAAGTATTCAAGAAGTATGTCAATCGTTTCTATTATGCTCTTGCAGTAGGTATTTATAATATTCAATATTCCTATGATCCAGAAGTGATTATTATTGGTGGGGGCATCTCTGTAAGAGAAGATATGATTGATGAAATCAATAAGCGTTTAGATATTATTATAGATAAGGTTGAACCAGCGCGTATTAAGCCTGTTGTAAAGAAATGTGCCTTTGCGAATGATGCCAATATTATTGGTGCAATCTATCACTATTTAACAATTTCTAAATAGTAAAATAAAAAAACCCGAATTGCAAGCAGAAACTGGAAATAAGAAGATAAATTAGTTTTTGTAG
>NZ_QTUM01000066.1:0-11614 GCF_003435615.1 Catenibacterium sp. AM22-6LB | reverse complement strand
AGCACCGCTGTGGTGCTAATGTTTGATTATTTTTGAGACATTATCAATTTCGGTTGACACAATATTTTTTTCAATTTTCTTAAATTCTTGTCGAGGGCAGGTACGATTATATACTTCTCTTAAGTGTTCTTGGGATACATGGGTATAAATCTGAGTTGTTGATAAAGAGGAATGACCCAATAATTCTTGTACAACACGGATATCCATTCCTGCATCAAGTAAATGAGTCGCAAAAGAATGACGTATCGTATGAGGATGAATCTTACGTAAAGGATCATAGAGATACATTGTACGATCGATAATATTTTCTACTCCCCTATTTGTTAGCTTTCTTCCTCTTCTATTCACAAATACATAATCGTGTGTTTCATGATATTCATTCATAATGCTTACTCGATCATTATCTATATATTCTAGTAACCATTTCTTTGCATAATCATGAAATGGCACTTCTCTTTCTTTACTTCCTTTACCTAATACTCTAAGCATCTGTCTATTAAAATCAACCTGGGATAAACGTAATGAGACAACTTCACTTACACGAAGCCCTGATGCATACATAAGTTCTAGAAGAGCCTTATTTCTTACACCTAAAGATGTATGCGTATCAATTGAGTCTAGATAACCCATCATTTCATCTACATAAAGAAAATCAGGGTTTCTACTACCTGTCTTTAATGAATGAACCTGTGTGAAAGGATTAGAAGAAACTATCTCCTGTTTACATAAATATTTAAAGAAAGATCTAAGAGAACTCAAATAATGATTAATTGTTGTATGAGATAAGTGCTTCTCATTTAAATGAATCAAATAATTCTGAATAACATAGTAATCTACTTCCTGTAAAGAAATACTTTCTTTGCCTACAAATAAAAGAAAATCAGTCAATTCTCTATCATAAGATTCTAAAGTAAGTACAGAGTAGTTCTTTTGATATTTAAGATAGTGAAGAAAAGTTTTCTTCTCATCCATGAATGAATTCTTCCATCTTTTCTAATGCACGTTGTGCATATTTTTCTTTCTTTTCTTTTTTCTTCACTTTACCTTCTAAATCAGGAAGAATTCCAAAGTTAGCCTTCATTGGCTGGAAATCACTAGGAGAAGCATGAGTAATATAATAAGCGAGAGATCCCATAACTGTTTCTCTAGGATAGACTAGTAATTCTTCTCCCTTTAAATATCTCACCATATTCTTACCAGCCACAATACCACTCTGCGCAGATTCCACATATCCTTCTACACCAGTCATCTGACCTGCAAAGAATAAATCCTCACGATTCTTAAACTGATATGTAGGATTTAAATATGTAGGTGAATTGAAATAACAGTTACGATGCATAATACCATAGCGGACAATAGAAGCATTTGCTAATCCTGGAATCATATGAATAATACGGTCCTGTTCACCCCATTTTAAATGTGTCTGGAATCCTACAATATTATAGAGAGACCCAACCGCATTATCCTGTCTTAACTGAACAACTGCTTCAAAACGCTGACCATCCTTTTCTAGTCCTACCGGTTTCATTGGGCCAAAAAGTAATGTCTGTTTACCTCTTCTCGCAATTTCCTCAAAAGGCATACAGCCTTCAAAGAACTTTTCTTCAAAATCATGAGGCTTAACAACTTCCGCATTAATCAGTGCATCATAGAAAGCATCAAATTCTTCTTTAGTCATTGGACAGTTGATATATTCTCCATCACCCTTATCATAACGTGATTTATAAAAAGCTTTATTAAAATCAATAGATTCTTTTGTGACAATAGGAGCTGCTGCATCATAGAAATAAAAATAATCCTGATTACCCATTAAATTCATAATTTCTTTTGCGAGTGCATCACTTGTCAAAGGTCCTGAGGCAATAATAGTAGGTCCTTCAGGTATTTTTGTCACTTCTTCACGGTGTACAGTGACCAAAGGATGATTTTCAATAAATTCTGTCACTGCATGAGAAAAACCTTCACGATCGACTGCCAAAGATCCTCCTGCAGGTACGGCATGGTCTCTTGCCATCTTGATAATCAAGCTATCATTCATTGTCATTTCCTGTTTTAATACACCAACCGCATTCTTTAAACCATCTGCACGTAATGAATTAGAACATACAAGTTCTGCAAAATCACTTGTCTTATGAACATCAGTCTTTTTCACTGGTCTCATTTCATATAAATGTACAGGAATACCTTCTTTAACAAGCTGATAAGTCGCTTCAACACCAGCTAAACCTCCACCTACGACATTTACTTCCTTAATCATATTTTCCTCCAACAAAGAAAATGAACTGCATGGGCAGTTCATTATTCTTCTTTCTTTTTCTTTTCTTTAATAATTGTTTTACACTTTGGATAATTAGAGCAGGCTTTAAATGGACCAAAACGACCCTTTTTCCATACAACTGGACTGCCACAGTTAGGACATGTTTCACCTGTCTCTTCAAGCTTCTGAGGCTTGATATATTTACATTTAGGGTAATTAGAACATGCTTCAAAGCGTCCAAAACGGCCCATTTTATAGATCATAGGAGAACCACATTGAGGACATGTCTCACCTGTTTCTTCATTGATCTTATTTTCATCAGCCTTAACATATTTACATTCTGGATAATTAGAGCAGGCTACAAATTCTCCAAATCTTCCTTTTCTAATAACAAGATCTCCACCACACTCAGGACATTTTTCTCCTGTTTTTTGTGGTTCAATCTTTTCCATACCATCATAGGCTTTTTCTAATAGTGGTTCAAATACTTGTTCAAATTCAGTTAAAGCATGAACATAAGTATCCTGACCCTTCGCAATTTCATCAAGCTCATTTTCCATCTTTGCAGTATAGTCTACATTGATAATTGAATCAAAATATTCAAGAAGTTTCTTATTAGTCAAAAGACCTGATTCAGTAGGCTTGAATGTTTTCTTTTCTAAAATGACATATTCTCTAGTCTGAATTGTATCAATAATAGTGGCATAAGTAGAAGGACGGCCAATACCTAATTCTTCCATTGCCTTAATAAGTTTTGCTTCTGTATAACGTGCTGGTGGTGTAGTGAAGTGTTGTTCCTTATTGATCTTTTTAGCATCAATTTCTTCATTTTCACTCATATCTGGGAGTAATTCATTCTTACTCTTATCATATTCACCATAAACCTTTAACCAACCATCAAACTTTAAGATAGAGCCTGATGCATTAAACTTATAATCATTGTTATCTAATACTAAAGATGTACTTGCAGACTGGCTTGGTGCCATGAGTGAAGCAAGTGCACGGGCATAAATCAATGAATAAAGCTTATATTGTTCCTGTGTAAGATATTGTTTAATACTTTCTGGTGTACGTTCAATACTTGTAGGACGGATGGCTTCATGGGCATCCTGTACATTTTCAGTCTTTTTAGACACCTTAATGCTTCCCACATATTCTTTACCATATGTCTTTTCAATATAATCCATAGCAGCAGAAGTGAATTCTGGTGATAAACGGATAGAGTCAGTTCTCATATAAGTAATCAAACCGACAGTTTCAGTACCGATATCAATCCCTTCATACAATTTCTGAGCAATGGACATAGTACGTCTTGCCTTGAAGTTTAGTTTAGAAGAGGCTTCCTGCTGAAGTGTTGAAGTAATAAATGGTGCATAAGAATTTCTTTTCTTTGTTGTCTTTTTAATCTTTTCAACAGTAAAAGTTGATCCTAATGCATCATAAATAGCCTGCGCTTCTTCACCATTATGGATTTCTAACTTCTTAGTCTTATGTTTTGTAAGTTCTGCCTTGAAAGGAATATTATCCTTTTCAAATTCAGCATCGATCTTCCAGAATTCTTCTGGTACGAATGCATCAATTTCTGCTTCTCTTTCACAGATCAATCTTAACGCAACTGACTGTACACGTCCTGCAGACTTAGATTTAATCTTCTTCTGTAGTAGTTTAGAAAGCTTAAACCCAATAATTCTATCTAGAACACGTCTTGTTTCTTGTGAATGGACTAAATCCATATCAATCCTACGTGGATTTTCAATCGCATTTGTGACTGCATTCTTAGTCACTTCGTGGAATTCTACTCTCTTTGTAGTTTCAGAATCTAATCCTAATACTTCTGCCAAGTGCCATGAGATGGCTTCCCCTTCACGGTCCGGATCGGTTGCGAGATAAACATCATCTACTTTTTTAGCACATGCTTTTAATTCTTTTACAACATCTTTCTTATCTTTACTAATAACATAATGAGGGGCAAACTCATTTTCTATATCTACACCTAAGCCGCCTTTACCAGAAATAGCCAGGTCTCTGATATGTCCTTTTGATGATTTAACTACAAAATCATCGCTTAAGTATTTACTAATTGTTTTAGATTTAGATGGTGATTCGACAATAACTAAATGACTCATACATCTAACCTGCCACTCAAAATGTGATTAAACATACTCACATCGAGATAATGTAAGTTCTCACGAACATTACTTACTATGTCATCGTGTATGCTTTCGATTGACCGAAATCATATCTACTCACAAGTTCAAGTACACTCCATAGTCTTAAATTCCCGAAATAGCCTTCGGTACATACCTACGTTTGCTTTTATTTATGCAACTTCGTAAGTGGTAGCATCTCTCAGATTAAGTGCAGCATTGAAATCTCTGTCTTCGATATAGCCACAATCACATCTGAAAAGTCTATCTGAAAGCTTTAAATCTTTTTTGATATTCTTGCAACAGTGACACGTCTTAGATGATGGGAACCATCTATCTACAATTCGAAGTTCAATTCCATTTTCCCTGCATTTAGCTAGAAGCTTTGATCTAAACTCATAAAACTTCTGCGAAGCAACTGCCTTTGAAAGATGTCTGTTCTTCATCATTCCTGATACGTTTAAATCTTCAATCGTTATAAAAGATGGCTTGGTTTTCACTATCTCTGCGATTATCTTATTGATGTAATCAGTACGAATATTGTCTATTCTGTGATGAAGTTTTTGTATCTTAAGCCTTTGTTTTTGTATATTTCTTTTTTGAGTGGACTCTCCTTTCTTTAGGTTTTCATACTTACGAGAAAGACTTCTCTGTTCTCGAATAAGCTTTTTTTCAAGCTTCTTTAATTTTGCAGATTTATTGATGTTCTTATAAGTCTTTCCATTAGAAACAATCGCAAAGTCCTTTAATCCAAGGTCAATGCCAATTCCTTCACCAGAATTACTGGCTTTCCTTCTATCTGAGATTTCTATAAGAACTGAAACATAGTATCTGTCAGCCTTTATTAAGACATGACCGCTCTTAATTACATATCCGTCTTTCGTTGTGAGAATATATCCTTTCTCTTTGATGCGTACCCAGCCAAGTGACGGAATCTTGATTACGTGTCTTTCGCAAAGGCAATCTTTAGGATTATTCCTTACAAAATACATCTTTACATCAGATCTGCCTTTCTTCTTAAATTTAGGAAAGGCACTCTTGTGATCAAAGAATCTTTTAAATGCGGTCTGTCCGTTATTTACTGCCTGTGTTACCGATTTTGAATAAGCTTCCTTGATCCAGGAATATTCTGGATGGCTCGGAAGAAACTCATTGTTAAGCCATACTCTAAACTGGCCGCTGCTCATAAACTTTTTGCCACTTTCATGAAGCTCCTTATTATGAGCGAGATAGAAGTTATAGATAAATCTGCAAGTACCTATTGTTTTACGAATCTTGACTTTCTGCTCCTCTGTTGGATTTATTTCCGTTTTGAAGCCCTTCAGCAAGTTCCTCATCCCTTTCTATCAGTTTTTTTATACTTACGAAGCCCTTTGCAGCCTACAGGAAAAATCATGAAGTATTGAAACAATATCCTGCATGAGTTCTCCATCTGATTTCTAATCTAATTATAGAACAAACAGAAAATCTATGCATCAAATTCAGCTTCAAGAACGCCGATTTATAGGCGTTAATAAAATTTAATTTTCACTTACCTGTGGCTTGTGGGTATTCAAATAAATCTTTTACATTACAAAACCATCTTAAAAATGCAATTTGATCTAGTAAATGCTGATTATAAATACAACAATGCTTATTAGTTAGGGTTCAGTTTGCCTTTAAAGTTCCTTCTCTATCTCAACGTTATAATATCTTAACAGATACGCCTAAAAGTTCAATAAGATCCTTTGGTTTATAATTTATGATATTTAATGTGTTCATTTTAACGCTTCCTCTATGAGCATATTTAAACACATTCAAACACAATGGTCGATATATTCAGTTACTTATAGTTCCCTCCTTCATCACCTTATAATATGGGATTTTTTTATTTTGTCAACATATTAGTGAGAATAAGAAGCGAAACGCTTCCTATTCTTCTAAGATATCTTCTACACTCATAACTAGCTTTGCGCCCTGCTGAATCAATGAATTACAGCCTTTGCAGTCATATATACGTCCTGGAACCGCAAAGACATCCTTGCCTTGTTCTAAGGCAAAACCAACTGTAATCATTGTACCACTTTTAATATCTGCTTCAGTGACAAGAAGTTTCTGTGAGAGTCCGGCTATAATACGATTGCGTTTAGGGAAATAGTCCTTTCTAGGCGGGGTAAGACCTGGATATTCACTAATAATAAGTTCGTTTTTTAATTGATCATAGAGTTCCTTATTCATTGGTGGGTAGGGATAATCAATCCCACTTCCAAGTACTGCCACTGTATGACCATTAGATTTTAAAGCCGTACGATGGCCCACACCATCTATACCTTTAGCCATACCTGATACAATCACAAGTCCCTGTTTTACAAGATCTTCCACAAGAATACGTGTTGCCTGGACACCATACTCACTGCAGTCTCTCTTACCAATTACGCCGATACATTCATTATCTAACAATGATAAAGATCCATAATAATAGAGCACAAATGGAGGACAGTTGATGAACTTAAGATGCTGTGGATAATCATCACTAATAATAGTCGTATAAGAGCACTTAATTGTCGCAAAAAGTTCTTTCTTTAATGATTCATCTACACGTTCTTTACGTTCTAATGCCTTATAAATCAAATCAAACTGTCCATGATACTTCAATGAAAAATAAAGTAGAATATCTTCCACACAATCACCTCCTACTATATCTATTCCCTGTAAGAGGCTTCTTTTCTCAAAAAAGAGAAAGATATTTAATCTTTCTCTTCAAAATCAAATGATAATTGTTCATTCAGTACTTTTTGTACTGGCGCAAAAGATTTACGATGTATTGGAGTCACACCATATTTTTCTAATGCTTCCTTATGTGCCTTAGTGACATAACCCTTATGTTTTTCAAAGCCATATTCTGGATATTGTTTGCCATATTCCTTCAAGATGCGGTCTCGAGTCACTTTCGCAAGAATACTTGCAGCCCCAATAGATAGACTTTTCGCATCTCCTTTAATAATAGAAAGATGAGGAATATCTCCTAAAGGCATTGCATCACTTAATGTAAAATCAGGTTCTAATGATTCAACAATACGTTTCATACCAGTACGAGAGGCTTCGTAGACATTAAGTGTATCTACTTCTTCTACTGATAAAACCTCTATTTGATAAGCAAGTGCATTCTCTATAATGAGGTCATAGAGTGCTTCTCTTTTCTTTTCTGTGAGTTTCTTAGAGTCGTTAATACGTTCATCATAGAAATCTTCTGGAAAGATAACACCACCTACAACAAGTGGCCCAGCCATAGGACCTCTACCTGCTTCATCGACACCTAATATTCTAGAATAACCAGCAGCTCTGGCTTCATTCTCGTATTTTAAACGTTCCTGATTATTCATCGCTTAACTCCCAAGTAATTCTTCCTAGAGAGGCATTCTTTAAGTCATTAAAGAACGTTTCCTGAACACGGTCATAATCTGTCTCGCCTCTTAATTTCTTAATATGACGATAATCTGAAATATGATCATAAACTGGTAATACCCAATCAGAATCTAAATCAATAGTCAAATTATAACGTTCCTTCAACATTTCTGGATAATGTTTTGCGAGATAACCAATTGCATGAATAAAGAGATCATCAAGAGGAAGTATTTCCATCTTAATAGAGCCACATAATGCGACATTCATCGCTTTATTGATATCTGTAAACTTAGGTTCTAGAACACCTGGTGTATCAAAAAGTTCAAAGTCCTTATCAACACGGATAATCTGCTGAGACTTAGTAACACCTGGTTTATTTCCTACTGCAGCAGCTTTTCTTTTCGCAATCTTATTAATAAAAGTAGATTTACCTACATTTGGAATACCTGCAACAAGAGCACGAATAGGTTTAGGTTTTAATCCTCTAGCTGCTTCTTTTTCACGCTTTTCTTTTAACTGATAACGACACAAATTAACGATTTTCTTTTCTTCCTTGAAGTTCTTTAAGTCAACCGCAATAGCACTATGGCCCTGTCTTTTAAATTCTGCAATTAATGCATCTGTTGCCTTAGGATCAGCTAAATCTTTCTTTGTAAGAATATAGAGGCGTGGCTTATTCTTAATCATATAATCAAGTTCTGGATTATGTGTTGAAAAAGGAGCTCGTGCATCCACAAGTTCAATCACAATATCTACTAACTTTACTTTACTTTCGATTTCTCTTTGGGCTTTAGCCATATGCCCTGGATACCACTGAATCTGTTTTACCATAATTTCCTCCTTAATCATTACTCTTAATATGTTTTATAGGATAAATGATATATCCATTTTTAGCACGAATATCTTCTATATGAATAGGTCCAAAATATCTTGAATCATAGGATAAAGGACGGTTATCCCCTAAAACAAAATATTCATTATGCTTTAACTTGATTTTAAAATCTCTTGTATATTGTGTAAGACCTAATTCTCTTTTTTCTTTCTGTATAAAAGAAAGTTTGAAAAATGGTTCTTCTACAAGTTTACCATCAATATATAAATGATCATTATTATAGCTGATTTCTTCTCCTGGCAGTCCTATCACTCGTTTAATGATATCTTCTTTTAATGCTGCGCTGCGTACATCAACGATATCAAAACGGTGTAGATGCTTATGTGATGTAATTCCAGTCATTAAGATAAAATCTCCATCATGAATAGTAGGCATCATTGATGTTCCTTTTACCTTTACAGGAAGAACAATAAAAGTAAATAAGCATAACATAAGAGTCACTAGACCAGGTAAACATAGCTTCTTTAATTTATTCATAATATAGAAAAAAGAATGGGGTAAGCCCCCATTCTCTTATCGAATTTCTTTAATTCTAGCAGCTTTACCAGATAATCCACGTAAGTAATGTAATTTAGCTCTACGTACTTTACCAACCTTAGCTACTTCGATATGATCGATGATTGGAGAGTTTACTGGGAATACTCTTTCAACACCTACACCGTAAGAAATCTTTCTAACAGTGAAAGTTTCACCAATACCGCAACCCTTTTTAGCAATACAAACACCTTCGAACATCTGAAGACGAGTCTTATTACCTTCCTGGATCTTTACAAATACTTTTAAAGTGTCACCAGCTTTGAACTGAGGTACATCAGTCTTGATCTGGCTCTTAGTAATTTCATTTACTAACTGCATGTTCATTATAACATTTCCTCCTACACAAATTTAGTCTTGGAAGCTCATTCGTATATATAACCAGCGGAACTTCTGTGTCTTACGACTTGGCTATTATAGCACTGTCTTTTTTATAAATCAATTACTTTTTTAATTCTTTTAGAATTTCTTCTTTTTTAATTCTTTTAGAATTTCTAATTCTTCTTCTGTAAATGAACGTTTTTCTAATAAATCAGGACGTTTGATCATTGTTTTACGTAATGATTCCTTTAAACGCCATTTACGAATATTTTCATGATGACCACTTATGAGGACATCAGGAACTTTACTGCCTTCATATTCATAAGGTCTTGTATATTGAGGATATTCTAATAATCCATTAGAGAATGAATCATCTTCATGACTTGCCTGAGTGATTACTCCATGAAGTAAACGGATGACACTATCCATCACTACCATCGCACCAAGTTCTCCACCTGTAAGTACATAATCACCAATAGAAAGTTCTACATCTACATAATCACGAATACGTTCATCAAAGCCTTCATAATGACCACAGATGATCACGATATGTTTCTGATTAAGGGCTAATTCTTCAGCATAAGCCTGATGATGTGTCATACCCTGAGGGCTCATTAAAATAACAAGTGAATCCTTTGTGACTACTGTCTTTAAACAATCTAATAGAGGTTTACACATAAGCACCATGCCCTGTCCACCTCCATAAGGTGTATCATCTACACTCTTATGACGATCTGTCGCAAATTCTCTAAAATCATGAATCTTTACTTCTACATGACCACTATCAATAGCTCTTTTAATAATAGATGTTGTCAAGAATCCTTCAAACATCTCTGGAAATAATGAAAGAACATCAATCTTCATCTAAGAAGCCTCCAATCAATGAGACATCAATACGCTTATGTTCAATATCCTTATTCTTTACAAAAGCATCAATATAAGGAATCATAACCTTCTTACCATTTACATCTACACCAATAATAGCCTGTGCACCCTGATATACATCAGTCACCTTACCAATATAAGTACCATTATTATAAACTTCACAATCCACAATATCAGAAATATAATGCATGCCTTCAGGTAGTAAAGAAGTATCCTTAGGGGCATAACAAATACATCCCTTATACTTTTCTACTTCATTAATATCTGTATAGCCTTTAAATGCAATCATATCAAAACCTTTATGGATATAATGCTTACTGATTTCAAAATCAAGATATTCTCTTGGTGTTTTGACAAGAATATGGCTGCCAGGGGCAAAGCGCTGTTCTCCAAAATCAGTTGAAGAAGCAATCTTTAAATCACCCTTGATTCCAAATGTATTAATGATTTTACCAATTTCTACAAGTTCCATTTGTACCTCCAAAAAAAAGGAAGTGTACACTTCCTTTATTCCTCACCATATGATTCAAATTTGATATCTAATCTCTTATGCATACCACGTGTGCTTACAGACATAAGCTGTCTGATAGAATTAGCCATAACACCTTTTCTACCAATTAATTTAGAAATATCATCATGTGATGCATAAACATATAGAACAATCGCATTATCATCTAATGAAGGCATTTCTCTAACCTCTAACTTATCACGATCATTGACAAGTTCAAGACAGATGTCCTGTAATGCCTTAACGTAATCCATAATTATTTAGCCTTCTTAGATTCAGCAAATTCTTTGATTACGCCTTCTTTAGAAAGGATGTTCTTAACTGTGTCAGAAGGCTGAGCACCGTTACCTAACCACTTTAAGATTTCTTCTTTCTTTAAAGAAACCTTAGCTGGGTTCTGTCTTGGATCATAAGTTCCTAACTGTTCAATGAAACGACCATCTCTTGGCATTCTTGAATCAGCTGCAACAATTCTATAAAATGGTGACTTCTTAGCACCCATTCTCTTTAATCTTAATTTAACTGCCATTGTATTTTCCTCCGATTAATTTAATTTGCTTACTTATAATACCATATTCAAATTAGGTGTCAAGTATTTTTACTTGACACTTTAACTTTTTTTGAATGCCTCAATTGTAAAATGAAACTGGAATTAAGGAATTGGGATAAAGGGGCATGCCCCTTTA
>NZ_QTUM01000065.1:0-11974 GCF_003435615.1 Catenibacterium sp. AM22-6LB | reverse complement strand
AGGCACCTAAGAAAGAAAAGAAAAAGTATATTCCTCCAATGGATCATCCATGGAGAAAATCCATCTTTGCGAATTTTGCCACAAAACAAAAGCACCGTTGTGGTGCTAATGTTTGATTATTTTTGGGACATTATCAATTTCGGTTGACACAAAAAAATCAGAGTTCATTAAGAACCTTGATTAGGAGAAAATCTCCTTTAAATACGGTTTGTTTTTTCTGTAATGTTACGCATTCGTTCCTTTAATGAATCATTAAAGGAATTCTTATCTAAACGCCACATCCAGTTATTACCTAAAGTATTAGGTTTATTCATACGTGCTGTATTATCAAGCTTTAAGTAATCCTGCATTGGTACAATGCACTTATCACTTACACTTGCCATAATACAATCAATACTCATATCCACTAATACAGTGTCATCATCACCATCATAGTGTAGATAGTCTTTCAACATCTGTCTTTCTTCAGGTAAAATATTTTTAAGCCATCCGATCATTGTTTCATTATCATGAGTTCCAGTATAAACAACTGAATTTTCTGTATAGTTGTGAGGTAGGTAGTTGCTTGTACCAGAAGAATCACGTGAATCAAATGCGAATTCAAATAGCTTCATACCTGGATAACCACAATCAGCGACCATCTGTTTAACTGTATCAGTCAAATAACCTAAGTCTTCTGCAATAACATTTATCTTACCTAAAGACTCTTCAACTGTCTTAAATAAGTCGTAGCCTGGACCTTTTTCCCAATGTCCATTTCTCGCAGTTGTATCACCATAAGGAATTGAGAAATATTCATCAAAACCTCTAAAATGGTCAATACGTACAATATCGTAAGCTTTCTTGCAATATGCAATTCTCTGAATCCACCATGCATAACCAGTTTCCTTATGTTTCTTCCAGTCATAAAGTGGATTACCCCAAAGCTGTCCATCAGCAGAGAAACCATCAGGTGGTACACCTGCAACTGCAGTAGGTTTTACTTCAGGATCTAGCTGGAATAATTCTGGCTGTCCCCATACATCAGATGAATCATATGCAACATAGATAGGAATATCACCAATGATTTCTACCCCTTTACTATTCGCATAATCCTTTAATGCATACCATTGTTTCCATACATAGTACTGTAAGAACTTATGGTAATTAATATCATCACTTAGTTCATTGCGTTTCTCGGTAAGGGACGCATCATTTCTTAAACGTAATTCTAAAGGCCAATTTTCCCAGCCTTGGTTATCATAAGATGCTTTTATTGCCATAAATAATGCATAATCTTCTAGCCACCATGCATTGTCCTTACAGTAAGCTTTAAAATCTTCATTATCAGTAATATGTGAATTCTCATAAGCTTTCTTTAATAATGCATATCTATTTTCATAGAGATAAGAATAATCAACATAATCACTGTTTATATCTGCCTCTGGTAGATCTTCTTCCTTTAAATAACCACATTTCACAAACTCATCTAAAGAAATAAAATATGGATTACCTGCAAAAGTAGAGAATGACTGATAAGGTGAATCACCATAACCAGTAATACCTAAAGGAAGAATCTGCCAATATGTTTGTTTAGCTTCTACAAGATCATCTACAAACTTATAAGCAGCTTCATCAAAACAACCAATACCATACTTACTAGGTAAAGATGATACGGATAATAACACACCACTTTTTCTCATAAACTATCCTCCATAAATAATCCAAAATGATCAGAAACTACATCTTCATGTGTACCATCAAATACAACATGATGGCTTTTTACATGTTCTTTTTTATTACACCAGATATAATCAATACGCATACCATCTACTGCTTCATCCCATCCGTCTATTTTACCCTGAGCAGTAAAACGACCTTGGACATCATCCGCTAAGTCACGTGTATCAAACCATCCATCTTCTTTAATAGTCTCATAACTTTGGTTTGGAATAATATCAGGTGCATTGAAATCTCCTGCTAAGTAAACAGAGACTTCTTTATTCGCCACAACATTGAGCTTATGCCATTGGTTGATGAAAGGTTCCTCATCATCCTTCCACCATCCTAAATGGACTGTATAAACCCAAAAATGTGTGTTTTCTTTTACTATTTCTACTCCAAGAGAATTACGTTTCTTCCAGAACGTATAATCATTGGTTTGCGTCAATAAAGTATTTTCACTATTCACAATTGGGTACTTAGAGAAGATGGCTACACCTTCATCAAACTTACCATAACCTACTTTAACTGGTATATAGTTCCAATTGTATTGATCACCAAGTAATTGGCTTAGTCCAAGTGCATAATTGTCTTCTTTAATAATGTCTCTACCGACATAAGATCTGTCGGTAGAAATACTTTTTGCAGTCATACTTTGATTGACTTCTTGTAAACAAATGACATCAACATCATAATTTAGAATAAAATTCGCAATTGTCTGGAGCTTATTCTTTTCATCACATTCGCTTAGTGAATGTGTGTTAAGTGTCATAAGCTTCATTTTCTTTTTCCTCCTTTTAATAAGGTTATGTCTTACTTCCTTTTTCTTACAAATTCTATTTTAATGATTGTAAACACTTACACAATAGATTTTATGCAACAAAATAGCGTATTTACGCATATAATATGCAAATGTTAGCGCAACGCAACAATAATAAGTATAATAAAAGTGAGGTGATTTAAATGAGTATCACAATTAAAGATATCGCGAAAAAAGCAGGTGTATCTCCATCTACTGTATCTCGTACAATTAATAATCATTATTCTATTAGTGAAGAAACGAAAGAAAAAGTACGTAAAGTAATGGATGAACTCGGTTATGTGTATGATAAATCACATATTAAGAAACATGATGTTGGTGTCGTCTTTCCACGTTCTATGGTAGATGTCTATGAAAATCCATTCTATCTAGAAATAGTAAGAGGAATTAGTTATATGTGTAATAAAGGGCGTTATAGTCTTCATATTATTACTGGTGCCGATACGAGAGAAATGAAGACAAGTATGGAAATTGCGGATTGTGAAGGATATATCTTCCTAAATACGAAAATTGAATCTTCTGTGACAGACTATCTAAGAGAACGTATGATTCCTTATATTATGATTGGTAAACCACCAATGAATTCCATTACATCAGTCAGTGTAGATACAGATAATATCCAGGCAGGCTATGAGGCAGTGAAATACTTATTAAAAAAAGGACATCAAAAGATCGGTTATATTGGTGAAAAAAAAGATGTACAATATTCTATAGATCGACGTCTTGGTTATATACAAGCTTTATCCGAAGCAGGCTATGAAATAAAAGAAGACTATATTAAGAATCTTTCTTCGAGCTATTCCTATAACCCCAATGAAATACTTGAATTATTAAGAAGTGATGACTGTCCGAGTGCCTTTGTGGTATGTGATGATATTTATGCAGTCATTATGGTTAGACTAATTACTGAAGTAGGAAAGAAAGTGCCTGATGATATTTCTATTGTGAGCTTTAATAATTCTATCTTTGCACGTTTCTCAGAACCACCACTGACTTCTATTGATGTAAGCCCAAATCAGTTAGGCATGGAAGCAGTTGTCCAGCTTATTAAACATATAGAAACACCTACCATGTTTGCAACACGCTCAATTGTGCCATTCACAAAACGTTAATTTATACGTTTATTCAGAGAAATTCAAAAAACTCAAATCGATATTTCAATTTGGGTTTTTTTGTAAAATGAAAATGAGTACAATGTTTACTATGCTTTGAAATGAACTTGCATATTAAAATATGTAATGCTCTAATTTGATCGCAAATTAGAGAACAATTGCATCAAAACGAAAAGGTAAGGATGGGAGAGATCCTTACCTTTTCTAACTTTTAGAGTTAGTTGTTTTGAAAAACAAAACATTTATGAATATAATATAATTCAATACCTTTGTGCGAATTTAGTTTTATTATTTTCCAGCTACGCAACCACTATCAACAGGAAGTACAACACCGTTTATAAAAGATGATGCATCTTCACATAAGAATACTGCAGCATTAGCAATATCTTCTGGCTTTCCTAAATGACCACTTGGATTTGATTCTTCTGCTTGTTTATAAGCATCGGGAGCGATTTCTTTGAGTGAATTTACTAATTCAGTTTCGATAGTTCCTGGTGCGATAGCATTAATAGTAATATTAGATGTTGCATAATCAAGAGCAGCTGCTTTTGTAACACCCACAACACCATGCTTAGCTGCACAATAAACTGAGTTTCCTTTGATTCCTAATAATCCAGCACCAGATGTCGTATTGACAATACGCCCAAAACCATTTTCTTTCATTATTTTTATTTCTTCAATCATACAATTTGTAACAGCAATTAAACAAATTCCAATTACTTTATTAACTTCTTCACTGGTACATTCATCAAGTGGCTTTGCTGGAATACCAAATCCTGCATTATTCATAGCATAATCTAATTTTCCAAATTGTTCTTTTATCCATACATAGGCATTTTTGATTTCATCAATATCAAATAAATTTACATGTTTATAAACAACCTTTTTTCCTTGATCACATAATTCTTTTGCTAAAGTTTCTCCTTTGTCATCCTGAACATCAAAAATAATAACTTGGCAACCTCTATCAGCAAACATACGAACCATACCTTTTCCAATTCCACTTGCTCCACCAGTAACTAATACAACACGATTTTCCATTTTTCTACCTCCAAATATTTGATTATATATAAATTATAATTTATGGAGTAACTCTATAGTCAAGGATGGCTTATTTATCTAATTTAGGTACATTATCTTCTAAAAATACACAAAATTGAAGAAATAAATCTTGTATGATATAATTTTATATCAATAAAACATTGGACTAACTTTAATGTTAAGGAGATCATATTATGAAAATTAGTGAAGCTGCTAAATTGTTAGGCATATCTACAGATACAATACGTTATTATGAAAAAGAAGGAGTGATTTATCCAAAAAGAATAAGTCAAAACAACTATCGTGATTTAGATAATAAAGATGTTATTTCATTATTAGCATGTTTATATAATCGAAAGATAGGGTATTCTATGAAAGAATCAGTAGAGTATGTTGAAGGTATACCTGTTTCTAAAGTAACGGATATTTTAAATAATAAAATTTGTGAATTAGAATCAGAAGTAAAGGAAACTAAAAATCTTATAGATTATTTAACAACTTTAAAGGTTGAGTCAGAAACAGATTTTTATAATATTGGGAACTATTGGATCACTGTTGAACCTAAATGTTATTTATTACCTTATGCGAAAATTTCTCAATCAGAATTTTGTTTTACTAAAGATGATCCAAGATATTATGCAAAATTATTTGAATATCTCCCATTCATTAGTCAAGCACAAGTAACAGATGTAAAACAATATGATTCTTCACAAAGTGTAACAGAGTGGTTTTTTGTGATACCCGAAATTATTTATAATCAACTTCCTCAAGAATTTTTAAAAGATGCAAGAGTTATGCCAAGACAACATTGTTTAAATACAGTTGTTATTAATGAGAACTGGGAATATCCAAATACTGAAATTTTTAAAGATATATCTATTTATTTGAAAAAACGTAATATTAAATCTTGTGGAATTGCGACAGCAACTTATCCAAATTACTATTTTCAAGAGAACGGTAAAAAAGTACGTTATGCAAAAGTTAAAGTACCTATAGAATTGAAATAAATAGTTGAATAGAGAATATGAAAAATATGTAGACTTTATAAAAGTGTGCATATTTCTTTTTTTGTTTTATAATATGAATATATTTAGAAAAGGAGAAATTTTATGAAAAAGAAATATGAGGTTCTTTTTTATATTGATAAATTATCTACAAAAAAAGATCAAAACGATCCCTCTAAAATGGTGTTTTCAACAAAAGAATTAGCAAGTCATTTAAATATTCAACGTTCTAATTTATCAGCTATTTTGAATGAATTAGTTAGAGAAAATAAATTAGAAAAAATAGCTGGGAGACCGGTACTTTATAAAATACATAATAAATTAGATGAAGACGATTCTATATTTAATCAACTAATAGGATTTAATGGAAGCCTTGCTAAGTCTATTCAAGATATTAAATCAACACTTTTATATCCTGGTAAAAAACCGGTTATTTTATTGTCAGGGGAAAGTGGTACAGGTAAAAGTTTACTTGCTAAAAAAATATATGAATTTTCTAAAGAAAAAGGCCTAATTAATGAAAATGGTCAATTAGTGAAACTAAATTGTAAATACTTTATGAATGATGAAACTATGATTAAGAATTTATTTATTGATTATGGAAAAGCTGCTTTAGAAAAGGCGAAAAACGGAATGATTTATTTTGATAATGTTCATTTAATACCAGAAAAATATAAATCAATTATATATGATTTAATTGAAATGAGTTCACTAAAAGAAAATAACTTTATGGTTGTTTTGTCATCGGATTGCTTTAATGAAAATGATTTAAAAAGTAATGCTCTCGATAATATATCAATAAAAATTGATTTGCCTTCTTTAGATAAAAGAGGATTGGTTGAAAGGATGGAATTAGTTCAGGGATGTTTTAAAAAAGAAGCAAGAAAAATAGATAAGTCGATTGTTATAGAACCTGAAACATTAGAATGCTTATTACTTTATCATTGTAAAAATAATATAAAACAACTTGTAAACGATATTTCTAGTGCATGTTCACATGCTTTTTTGAAAAATTTAGATAATAATTCAAATGTCTATGTCTATCTTGATGATTTTCCAATCTATGTAAAAAAAGGCTTTATTTTTTATAAAGAAAAATCGACAGAGATAAATAGACTTATTTCACATGATTTTTTATATTATTATTCAAAAGATTCTATTGAAAAAATAAAAATAAAGGAAAGTACTTCTGCTGTTTATGAACATCTTGAAAAACAAGATACATCATTAGTTGATAAATCCCTTTTGTTAAAAAATAAATACAATCAATTAATATCAAGTTATAGACAATACATTGATAAAGAGAAAATAAATGAATTGAATATTAGTAAATATATTCCACAAGAAATTATAGATATTGTAAAAGAATTCTTAGATAGTTCATCACAAAAATTAAAACGAGTTTTCCCGCAAGAAGTCTTTATTGTTTTATCTCTTCATTTAACAAAAATAATAAATAATAAGCAAAATGAACAAATTAATTTTGATTTAAATCAAATAGTAAATAAATATCAAGAAGAATATATACTAAGTTTAAAATTAATAGAACATTTAGAAAAGAAATATAAAATAGATATACCGTTAGATGAAGCAATAACTATTGTTTTGATTTTACTTTTGAATCAATTAACAGAAAGCGAAAATAAACCTGTATTGTTAATTGCTATGCATGGAAAAAATGTAGCAAGTTCGCTTACTGGTGTTGTTAAACAAATGTCAAATAGTGATAGTGTTTATTCATATGATCTTTTATTAGAAAAGAAAATGCAAATGGCTTATGAAGAAATGAAATCATTGATTGAAAAAATTAATAGAGGTAAAGGTGTATTACTTATCTATGACATGGGTTCTGTAAAAATTATGGGTAAATTGATTTCTAAAGAAACAGGTATAGATATCCGCTTTATTGCTGCACCTTCCACAATGATTGCTTTAGAAACCGTAAAAAAGATGAGCAGCAATGATGATTTAGATGATATTATGTCTGAATTAGAACAAAGTTATCAACATTATTTTCCATCAATTGTTGAAAACTATCATCGACAAAAAAAGAAAAATGTTATTATCACTTTATGTATGAATGGCGAAGGTGGTGCTATACAAATAAAAAAATACCTAGAAGATTCATTAGAATTACAAGATATTGATATTGTTCCATTATCAATGAATAATCATAAAGAATTATTGTTTAAAATTAATGAATTGAGAAAATCGTATAATATTTTATGTACAATGGGATCATTTGATCCTCAATTATATGGCATTAAATTTATATCTGTAACTCAATTATTTAATACACCATTAGATAAATTATCACTATTAATTTCAAGTTCTAATCAAGACATTGTCATTAAAAAGAAAATAAAATATTCATTAATATTTAAAAATATTGAAAAACAAGCACCGAATATTGATATTGATATCTTGAAAAAAGTATTACCAGAATTTATTCAAGAATTAGATTGTCAATATCAATTATCCTATGATAAAAAGATAGGTCTTATTATGCATCTTAGTGGTGTTATCTGTAGCTTGGTTGATAATGCACCGATTCCTAAAAAATATAATTATAAAAATATAATTTCAACACATAAAAAAACATACGAATATTTATATGATTTAGTAGAAATGATAGAAGAACCTTTTCATATTCAATTTTCTGATTCTGATATTGCAAGTTTAATTACGATTATTAAAGAAATTTAATACTTATTTTAATAGCTTATTGTAAAGTAAGCTATTTTTTATTTATTAGTGTATAAAGTGTATAAAAAATATTTAAGAGTAATAAAAAGATAAATAATTTTATTGCTTGTAAATAAACAGTTTAACGAAGAAAATAAATGATAAAGAAGAAAAAGTGTATAAATGAAAGGAAAAGAGATAAAATATGCTATTTGAATAAAAAGCGGTTCCATTTTATACTAAAGTTGCTAAGTAAAAAGGAACAAATGATCGATCAAATATTCAATTTACTTGATATTAGCAAATTTAAAGAGAGGGAAGATTTATGAAAATATTATTAATGTGTGCTAATGGTTTATCAACTGGTATTTTAATGAATAAGATGAATCAATGGGCAGAACAAAATAACGAAGATTTAGAAGTTAAAGCAATTCCAATTGATGATTATTTAAGTGTTTATAAAGATTATGATGTCTTATTAGTGGGACCACAAATGAGATATAAAATTAAAGATGTTCAAAAAGCAGTAACTGATCGACCTTCAGCTGTTATTAATCCTTCAGATTATGCTTTAGGGAATGTTGAAAATATTATAAAAGAAGTAAAAAGAATGATAAAGGAGGGAAAGTAAATGGATAAGTTTATGCACTTTGTTGAAGATAAAATGTCTCCAATCGCTGATAAGTTAGGTGAACAAAGACATTTATCTGCAATGCAAAAAGGTTTTATGACAGTATTACCATTAATCTTTGTTGGGGCAGTATTTATGGTTATTGCTAATCCACCAGTAACTGCAGACATGGTTAAATCTGGTGGTGTTTGGTCAATTTTTTCTGGATGGTTTAATTTTGCTACTAAGTATAAAATGGCTATTTTAGTTCCATACAATATGTCAATGGGATTATTAGCATTAGCAGTTACCTTTGTTATTGCTGATAATTTAGCAACTTCATATTCAATGAAAGGTATTACTAATGGTTTAACTGCACTTGTTGTTTTTCTATTAGTTGCAGCACCAGCAAATTATTTAGCTTTAGCGGATGGAACAACTCCATTATTAATGAATTGTACATATTTAGGTGCACAAGGATTATTTACTGCTATTATTGTTGCTTTATTAACAGTAGAAATCACAAGATTTTGTGAAATACACAATATTACAATTCGTTTGCCAGAAATTTGTCCTCCAGCATTAACAAATTCGTTTAGAACAATTGTACCTATGGTTATCAATGTTTCTATATTCTATATTTTAAGTTTATTAAGTAGTAATTATTTAGGAATGTCAATTCCAGCGCTTATTGAAAAAGTTTTAGCAACACCAGTTGCAGCAGTTAACTCTGTTCCTGGTTCAATATTCTTATGTGCATTTATGTTGTTATTATGGTGTTGTGGAGTGCATGGACAAATGGTTACTATGGCACTTACTGCTCCAATTACAACAGCAGCTTTTACAGCAAATGCAGCATTAGTTGCAAAAGGACAAGCACCAATTTTTCATCCTATCTTTATGACATTAGGTATTGGTTTTTTAGGAGGAACAGGAAATACTCTTGGACTATGTATTTTATCTTGTTGGAAAGCAAAATCACAACAATTAAAAGCTTTTGGGAAAGCGACAATTGTGCCTAGTATTTTTAGAATTTCAGAACCAGCATTATTTGGAGCACCAATTATGTTTAACCCTGTATTAATGCTTCCTTTTATTGTTAATGGATTAATCGTATCTATTCTTTATTGGTTAGCATGTTCATTTGGTTTATTGACAGCACCTTATTTATTAATTAGTGGGACTTATCCTGTTTTCCTAAGTCTATTTGTTTATTGTTTAGACTGGAGAGTGTTTATTTTTATTGCTTTAATGATTCTATTAACATTAGCTATTTGGTATCCATTCTTTGTAGCTTATGATCATTCTTTATGCAAGAAAGAAGAAGCTGCAAAATTAGCTGAGGAGGAAGCATAAAGTGAGAACCTTACCAAAAGATTTCTTATGGGGTGGAGCAATAGCTGCTAATCAAGTAGAAGGTGGCTATAATGAAGATGGTAGAGGTCTTGCTAACATGGATGTAGTTCCAAATGGAAAAAATCGTTTTCAATATATGTTTGGAAATGTACAAGATTTATCTTTTAAAGAAGATGAAAAATATCCGGTTTTAAATGGGATAGATTTCTATCATCGTTATAAAGAAGATATTGCATTATTTGCGGAAATGGGATTTAAGGTTTTAAGATTATCTATTTCATGGTCAAGAATATTTCCTCGAGGGGATGAAGAAAGACCGAATGAAAAAGGATTACAATTTTATGATGATGTTTTTAAAGAATTAAAAAAATATCACATTGAACCTTTAGTAACGATTTCTCATTACGATTTTCCACTTTATTTAGTAAAAGAATATGGTGGTTTTAAAAGTAGAAAAATGGTTGATTTCTATAAGAAATATGCAACAGTTTTATTTAAAAGATATAAAGGTATTGTACATTATTGGCTTACCTTTAATGAAATTAATGATACATTAATTTTGCCTTATTTATCAGCAGGTGTTGTTATTGATCCAAATGAAGATAAAGAACAACAGTTATATAATGCAGCTCATCATATTTTATTAGCAAGTGCGTGGGCAGTAAAAATTGGTCATGAAATTGATCCAACAAATAAAATTGGGAATATGTTTGCAGGAGGTACATGGTATCCATATACATGTCATCCTCAAGATGTATTTGCAACAATTACAAAAAATAGAGATGCATTCTTTTTCTGTGATGTACAGGCGAGAGGGTACTATCCATCATATAAATTAAGAGAATTAGAAAGAAAAGGAATAACTATTCCATTTGAAGATGATGATAAAGAAATTCTTAAAAATAATACGATTGATTTTCTTTCATTTTCATATTATGCAACACATGTTGTTAGTGGTGACGAAAAACTCAATGAAGAGATTAAAAATAATCCCCTTGCTACTTTAAAAAATCCGTACTTAGGTGAAATTTTATATAAAAGACAAGATGATCCAATGGGTTTACGTAATACATTGAATATGTATTATGATCGTTATCAAAAACCATTATTTATTGTTGAAAATGGTACAGGAACAAATGAAGTATATGTCGAAGGTAAAGAAATCAATGATGAAAGACATATTGAGTATTATCGAGAACATATTAAAGCATTAAAGAATGCTGTTATTATAGATGGCGTTGATTTAATGGGATATACAACATGGGGATGCATTGATTTATTAAGTGCTTCATCTTGTCAAATGTCAAAAAGATATGGATTTATTTATGTAGATTTAGATGATGAAGGCCATGGAACGATGAATAGATATCGAAAAAAATCGTTTTATTGGTATAAAAAAGTCATTGAAACAAATGGCGAAGATCTAGATTAGTTTTATAATTTTTCTTCCTTAATAGTATATAAAACTGAATAATAGAGGATATCATACGAATAAGTATGATATTTTCTTTATATAAAAGCATTTAATTTACAGGATAAGTTTTAAATAGTATATTTGAGTAGCTTTTGTAACGAAACTTGTATGCTGATTATTCGCTCGTAATTGCACTAGCAGTCGCAGACCTATGCACCACCCCTGTCGCAT
>NZ_QTUM01000064.1:0-11976 GCF_003435615.1 Catenibacterium sp. AM22-6LB | reverse complement strand
CAGGGTCACGAAATAAATATCCTTTTTTTATCGTGTCCTTTTTACAGGGTCCATTTTATGATTTAATAGTCCTTTTTTGTTACACTATATAATTTGGTAATTACGATGAGTCATTATCTTATGACTAATTTGAGTCGCTTATGACACATTTGTAGTATTTTTTGTTATTAATATTAAAATATTAAATGTCTAGACGAAAAAAAATCAATTTTTTGGGGTTAAGGTAATAAGAAGATGGTATTTTACATCAGATAGTATCACATTAGGACATCCTGATAAGATGTGTGATTTTATTTCTGATAGTGTATTAGATATGGCATCATCAAATGACGAGCTTAGTAAAAAGGCTGTTGAAAGATCTATTAAGGATAATAAAATTTGGATTTTTGGAGAAGCTAAAACAAAAGCAAGATTAAATTATACTGAGATTGTAAATACAGCATTAAAAATAAATAATATAAAATGAAGAATTTATTATAAGTGTAGATGTTGATGAGCAATCACCAGAAATTAATAATGCGGTAGCACATTCAGATGGTAATATTGGTGGGGGCAATCAAGAATCTATGTTTAGATATGCTTGTAAAGAAATCGACGAGTATATTCTTAAGTCAATTTATTATGCAAGTAAGTTGGCAAAACGTTTGTGTGATATAAAACATAAGTATCATTTTTTTAGGTGTAGATGGTAAAACACAGGTTACCGTAGAGTATCATAATGATAAACTGATTAGGGTTGATACAATAGCGATTTCTACTCAGCAATAAATAAGAATTTAATCGAAAAAAACACGAAAATATTATTTGATCCTAGTGGTTCATTTGTTTTAGGAAGACCATATGGAGATAGCGGTACAACAGGTCAAAAGATAATAAGTGATACATATGGTGGCTACGCTAGAATTGGTGGTGGATATTTTTTATCTAATGATCCTAGTAAGGTTGATCGTAGTGCAGCATATTATTGTAGATATGTAGCCAAGAATGTAGTTTCACACGGATTTACGAGTAAGTGTGAAATACTAGTTTCATATGTTATTGAATTATCTGGCCCACTATCGATTATGGTTGAAACATTTAATGATGAAAAAGTATCTTTTGATATAATTAGCAATTATATCAAAGAAAACTTCTCTTTTAATGTTAGCAATATTATTAAGGAATTAGATCTTAAAAAGCCTATTTATGCTGAAACGGCTGGATATGGCATTTTGGTGATGATAGATTTTAATAAAAAAAATATTTAGAGGTATAATTATGGATAAAAATAGAATGAGTGTTATTTGGAATGTAACACGAGCTTGTTGTTGGAATTGTAAGTTTTGTTATGTTGATGCAGTATATACAGGTAAGAAAATTTTAAATGAAACTCATGAAAATGAGTTATGTCTAAAAGATAAAATAGGTGTTATTGATAAGTTAGCTAAGCATAATGTACGTGTAGATTTTTCTGGCGGAGAGTTATTTACTAATCCTGAAAATTTTATGTTAATTGAATATACCTCAAGAAAGTTAGGACGCAATAATATAGGTGTAAGTATATCAGGAGCATTTTTAGATGATGAGTTAATTAAAAGACTAGCTAAATTAGTACATGATGTAGAAATTACATTAGATTGTAGACCATATGAATTTTATGAATCAAGACCGAACGGTTACCATGAATATGCTGCACATGCATTAGCTGAATTGAGTAAATATGATGTTATTACAGGTGCACAAACTGTGATAACTAAGGAAAATATGAGTAAATTAATAATAGATGAATTATTTCACTGGTTAGAAAAAAATAATGTTAAGGAATGGAGTATTTTGCGTTTCTTCCCATCTGGTAGAGGTAGAAAATTTCAATCAATTACACCAACTCATTTAGAATATTGTGAAGTAGTAGATTATATAAAAGCAATTACAAGCAAATCATCTATTGATGTTCATTTTCAATATTTATTACCAAATCACGAAAAATATACATTAGAGTGTCGAGCAGTAAAAAAATCGATTGGTATTTTACCTGATGGTAATGTAATTAGTTGTTTTTGGGCATTGGGTGAAAAGGCTAAAATTGATAATGATAAGTTTAACCTAGGTAATATTACTAAGCAGTCGCTAGAGGAAATTTTAAATTCTGAAAATGCACTATATTGGAAAAATTCTTGTAACACATGTATGATTTTTGATAAATGTAAGTTGGAGAAATAGCTTATGTTAGAGATGATATTCTTTTACTTTCAAAGTTTTTTATCAGGGATTATCGAATTTGGAATAGTTTACTATGCTTATAAAAACAATTTACCTATACCTGTTTTAATAGCTGTAGGTTGTGCATATCAATTTGGAAATATTATAAGGAACTTTAATGTAAAAAAATTGGGATTAATAGTAAATATTCTTGTACTTATTAGTGTTTTTTTCATAGAAAACTTAGCATTTAAGCTAATCACTTTAGCATTTATAATATCCTGGAATTTACAAATGACAAGAGATGTTTTTAAAAGTAAATCCAATACAATGTTAAAACGATGTTTTCGAATATTAGGCTTTACAAGTATATTTTTTATTAATTATAGACTGATATTATTTATTTTTGTCTTTTCAATTATAATGCTTCTTATTAAATATGATGAAATTTCAATTAAAAACAAAATAAATTTAAAGATAAATAATAGCGATTTGATAATGTTAACACATCAGTTACATTATTTTAGCTATTGCTATATTGTTTTTGTGTTATTATTAGATTTTAATATGCCAAAAATATTGGCAATATTTATTTTTGTATTAGGATGGATAACTTATACATCTACACAAAAAATATTAAATAGTAATATGAATATAAATAATGCTATTATTGCACATTTTTTATTAGCACTAACATTAATTCTATTAGGAGTTTTTCATAATAGTTCATTTTGGGCAAGTGTATTTTGGATTATAACTGGTTTTTTTGGTGGTACAGTATATATTTTAAAAAACTATCTTAATGTTAATTGTTATATATCAAATAGTCACATTAATTATATTGAAGATTTAGGGCATATTATGGGTGCGCTAATTTCATTGATTGTATATTACTTTACGAATAGTTTAATATATCCAATTTTAATTGCAGCGTTTTTTGCAATAGCTACTTCATTACAGTTATTATGGAAAGGAAGAAAATATGAATAAAATAGTATTTGGAATTACTACTTATAATAGTCTCGATTTTCTTTATGAAAATTTAGAAGTATTATTTAATGAAATTTCTAAATTACATAAATATAATAAAAAAATAATAGTTTCAAGCAATGGAAATCAAAATTTTAAAAATATACCTATAATCATTGATCAATTAAAAGAGATTTTTGATACGATTGAAATTGAGTTATTAAATACAACGGTTAAAGGTAAAAATAATGCATTAAATGCTATTCTAAAATGTTGTGATCAAGATGATATTTGCTATTTTATTGATGATGATATTGATATTTCTTACAGTACAATACAATCAAATATTGAATGTTTAATTCGATATCGAGTATTATACAATATTCCAGTTATTGTTGGACCAAATTTTAAAATGAAACAAAATAATTATAATTTATTTCAAAGGATAATATCTATTCCATATTTAGAAAATGCTGCAAATTCACCTTTTGTCATGGGTGGAGCGTTGACTTTTTATAAAAAAGATTTTGAAAGTTATCCTACAGATGAGAACGTTGCAGATGATGGATATATTGGTAATTATTTTTTGAAATATTTATATGATCACAATATCACACAATACTCAACAAATATTATTAAGGATGGTTATGCATACTTTAAACCATGTAAAACTTATCATGAATGGAAGCAGCAGCAAATCAGAATTTTGATAGGTGTTGACAATTCCTATAAGTATTTTGGTTATCAATATGAAGATTATTTTAAAAGTAAATGTAAATGGGAATTTAGTTTTTCAAAAGAATTACAAAAACCAATTAAAATGAATTTAAATGTATTAATTTATCGTTTATTACAAAAAAGAGTATTAAAAATGCTAAAAAAAATCAAAACAAATCAAGTTGTGTGGGAAAATATCTCTTCCACAAAAAAAATTTAGATTGTTGAAATATAGAAAGAAAGGAATGTGAGACTAATATGAAAAAGAAGATAATATTTGTTTCAGATATTGATGGTACATTGATATCTGATGGTAATGAATTATCGAAAACTTCAAAAAGAATTTTGAAAGAATTATATAGTAAAGGAATTCAGATTTGTTTTGCAACAGGTCGTGATTATAAGAAGTTGAACGATGTTTTAGGAGATATTGAATTTAAATATAGTGCTATTTGTTGTAATGGTTCAGAAATATATGATGAAGAGAGTAATGTGCTAAATAAAAATTATTTGGATAATTCGAAATGTGAAAGGATTATACAATATTTAGAAAAGTTAGATGTTTTATATATGTTGTATACTGATAAAGGTAATGTTGTTCGAGGTACAAAAGACAGAAATACTAGATTATTAAAATTGGGTGAAACAAAGCAGGGCTCTTTTGAAGATATAGTAGAAGAAGCAAAAATATACTATAAATTGATTTATGCAAATTCAAGAGAAATTTTTAATATTGATAGTTCTGGATTAAATATTTTAAAAATTGAAATCATAGATTCAGATGTTTATAAATTAATAGAAATGAAACAAGCTTTGGAAAATATCTGTGATATATCAATAACTACATCGTTTAAATATAATTTAGAAATTCAACCTTTAAAAATAGATAAAGGTAGTGCATTGAAAGATTTAATTGATGATGGATATATTATTGTTGCAGGTGATGGTGAGAATGATCTATCTTTGTTTAAAATGGCTGACTGCACAATAGTTCCACAAAAGAGAGATACTATTTTAGATCAGTATGACAATATAATTACATGTAATCCAGAAGAAATTTTAAGAACAGTAGAGGAGAAGGCAGAAGAATATGATTTCTAAATTAACTTCAGTTAAGAAAATGTATTTAGTTAATTTTTTTATAAGTATATCATTATATTTTCCTGTAGAAGTTGCTTATTTAAATAGTCTTGGTTTTTCTAGTATGCAAATTACAGTCATCAACTTATGTTTGCCATTATTTATAGGAATACTAGAAATTCCGACAGGACATCTTGGTGATCTAATTTCTAGAAAAAAAGTTATGTTGTATTCAATACTTACCTTTGTTATTTCATTATTGATTTTAATTATGTTTAGAAATTTTCACATGATTTTAATTGCCTATTTTTTGGAAGGATTGGGATGGAGTCTTGCTTCTGGAAATAATGAATCTTTACTTAAAGACATTGTAAATGCTGATGTTAGTAAATTTAATAAATCATTATCAAAATTTTACGAATTTTCTTTTCTAGCAACTTTAACATCAAGTATTCTGTTAGTTATAATAACAACTTTTTATGGAGAAAATTATACATTACTACTAATTGTTACTTTTATTATTCGATTATTTGCTCTAGTAATGGGATTAATGATTAAAGAAACTTCAACTAATGGAAAAGAAAGTATGAGTAATACATTAACAATAGGCAATGCTCTTAAAGCTTTTTTGCAAAGTTCAGAGACAATTTCAATCGGTATATATGAAGGTATTGGACGATTCCAGTTCTTTTTTCCAACAATATATCAGATTATCTTATTATTAAATGGTTTCCCATTAAACTATATTGTTTATATTAATTTTGGATATGTAGTTTTTCAATTTTTAGTTCAAAGATATAGCCAGCATATTATAAAATTTTTCAAACGACGTCTTCTTTTAGTTATACTGCCTATATTACAATCATTGTTGATGCTATCATTATTTAGTAAAAATATAGTTATAATTGCAATTTCAATTATAATCATATATATGTGTATTCCATTAAAAGCGCAGATTACAAATGAGTATAAGCATATATATATTGATGATGATAACCGAAGCACATATATATCTGTAGTATCATTTATATCTTTAGTATTTAGTACAGTAGTATTTTTTGCGATTGGATATATTTTTGATCATTCACATTTCATGGGAGAAATAAGTATGATTTTATCAATATCAATTATAAGTATATTATGCGTAAAAAATATAACAAAATTAGATAGAAAGTTCGAATAAAAAATAGTATGAAAGTTATTCAAAAAAATGTGAAAGACGTTTATACAAAAAGTCAATTACCTGCTGCAGATATTGTAGTAAATCCGTATGTTGGATGTACGCATAAATGTATTTATTGTTATGCTTGTTTTATGAAACGTTTTATGAAAATAGATGAAGTATGGGGAGAATATATCGTAATAAAGGATTGGCAGACAAAAAATCTAAAAAAATTAGAAAATAAAACTGTTTTGCTTTCATCTATAACTGATCCATTTCAACCATTAAATCTAAAGTACAAAAGAACTCAAAAGGCATTAATGGAGATAAAAAACTCAAACATTGATACAAATGTAGAAATTTTAACTAAATCAAAATTCATTTTAAAAGAATTAAAGCTAATTAAAAGCATAAGTAATATAAAGGTTGGTATTTCTTTAGCTACACTTAATGATAAGATTTCAAAAAGAATAGAGCCAGGTGCTAGTTTATCTAGCGAAAGAATTCAAACCCTCAAGACATTAAACAATGAAAAAATTAAATGTTACGTGTTTATCTCTCCTATAATTCCCCATATAACAAATGTATTTCAGATAATAGATGAAGTATATGAATATGTGGATTATATATGTTTTGAAAATTTGAATTTGAGAAGTCCTTATAAATGTGAAGTGCTAAATTTTGCAAAAGAGGTTCTCCCTAAAGACGAATATCAAGATTTTGAGAGAATTTTTAATGACTCTAATTATGGAATAAGATATTGGCAACAGTTGGAAAAAAGAATAGAAAAATATTGTCAAGCTAAGCATATCACATATAAACTGTACTTTTATCATAATAAAATAAGAAAAGGTAAAAGGTAAAAGGTAAAAATAGCTGATAATAGAGATAACTAATTGTAAAATAGCATAAATGATTATTCCACTTCAGTTGATCACTCATTCCGAATAGGTTGACCAAGTGTTCCGATACTCTTGATCAACTTGCAAAGGATAAAATAAAAATGTAGGTAAAAGACAATATAAGAATGTTGGAAAACCTACATAATTAGAGCACTTATCGTCTGCTTTTTTATATTTATATATAGACAATTAATGCAATTTAGTCTTTCTTTCAAGATTAACATGACAGCATGTTGGTTTCTCTATATAATACTCATTGAGGTGAAAAATTATGAAACTAATTAAAAACATTCAAATCTATGCACCAGAAGACTTAGGTGTCAAAGATGTATTGATTTCAGATTCTAAAATAGAAAAGATAGATGATCATATCACATATCCTTATTCTATTGAAACAATTGATGGGACAGGTTGTATCCTTACACCAGGTCTTATTGATCGTCATGTACATATCACAGGTGGTGGGGGAGAAGCAGGCTTTATTTCTCGTGCTAGACCTATTGAAGTCAATGAAATACTAGATGCAGGTATTACTACTGTGATTGGATTATTAGGTACAGATGGCTATACAAGAAACACAAAAGAATTATTCGCTAAGGCAAAAGAATTGACTCAAAAAGGTGTCCATACCTATATTCTAACAGGAAGTTATACATATCCTACATATACTCTCACTGATTCAGTAGAAGATGATATTGTATTTATTGATAGTATTCTAGGTGTTAAGCTTGCTTTAAGTGATCATAGATCAAGTCATATTACTGATGATGAACTTGTGCGTTTAGCTTCTCAAATCCGTACAGCAAGTCTTATTGCTGGAAAACAAGCAAATTTAACACTTCATATGGGTGATGAAAAACAAGGATTAACTCCTGTATTTCATGCTTTAGAAAGAGCTGATATTCCTGTTTCTTTATTCCAACCTACACACTGTAGTCGTAATCCACACTTATTTAAAGATGCACTCAAGTTTGCTGAAATGGGTGGTACAGTTGACTTAACATGTGAAGGTGATGGCAAGACTCTAGAATTCATTAAACAGTTTAAGGATACTTCTAAAGTCACTATTTCTAGTGATGCACAAGGCTCATGGTCTACATATAATGAAGATGGATCTATCAAAGAAATTGGTATTACACCAGTCTCTAACTTAAAGAAAGAATTTATTTCTCTAAAGAATGCATTGGGATATGAAAAAGCTTTGCCATTCTTTACTCAAAATGTTGCTCAAATATTAGGTTTAAAAAATACAGGAGTCATTAAAGAAGGCTTTGATTGTGATTTAATTATCTGGAAAGATGATGAAATCAAACATATCATCACAAAGAAAAATTAATACTAAATAAAGGTTCTGATTTTAATAAATGTCATTCAGAACCTTTTCATTTCCAAGAAATACTTAAGGGGGATACCATACTAATATAAAGAAATATGTTATATTCAGTCACTTATCAAGATGGTTGTATTTAATCTGACTATTCTTATAAATACAGAGGGTACCTCACACAATTAAGAATCATCCTTTTATGTCATGAAGTAAGATGAATTTCACTTTTTTATAGTATAATAAGAGTTCAATATAAGATGCTGAATGTATGGCTTTTTCTGATATGCTATAATATAAAAGCAGAGGATCTTATAAATGAAATGGGAGATTTTATTCTAAAAAACATATCACAGTAATTACTAAGGCTGATTCCTTTGTAAATCAGCCTTTTATGTTATAATGGTTTTGAAAGGATGAGACATATGAATAATATAAAAGAGAGAATCAAGATATTCTCAGGTGCAAAATTAAAATATATCGCATTTGCCTCAATGTTGATTGATCATTTCAATAAAGCTATTATCTATCCTAATCTAGATGGTGGTACTTTAAATAGAATAAGTGATCTATTTGATATTTTAGGAAGAATTGCTTTCCCTATATTTATCTTTCTTCTCATAGAAGGATACTTTCATACAAGAAACAAATGGAAATATTTAGGAACTCTTCTTCTATTTGGTATCATCTCTGAAGTCCCATTTGATATGTGTACATCGGCTGTGTTCTTTGAACCCAACTGGAACAATATCATGTTTACACTGTCATTTGTACTTGCCATTATATGGATTATAGATGTATTAAAAGAGAAACTGAATAAACCATTATGGTATGTTGTATCCATTCTCATTGTCACAGTTATGTGTTTTGTAGCTATGAATTTAGGATTGGATTATGAACATCATGCCGTACTTATTGGATATTTCATGTATATATTTCATGATAAATATATCTATTCTATACCATTTTGTTATGCGTCAATGTTTAAGGAACCCTGGGCATTACTTGGATTTGGTTTGAATCTGACTTATAACGGAGAAAGGGGGAGACAAAATAAACTTTTCAACTATTTCTTCTATCCAGTACATTTGCTTGTTTTAGGAATAATAAGAATGACTCTTCATATTTAATGACATCATCTAAAGTTCATAATAATTTTGTAGTATTAATTTGAATAAAAATTATAATGAAACGAGGTAAATACATATGATTATTGAAACACTCTTATCAAAAAGAGATCAATTACCCCTAGAACTAGCTATTATTGAACCAGAAGGAGAGGCTATCGGTATTATTCAGTTAATACATGGTATGTCTGAACATAAAGAACGCTATTATGACTTTATGAACTTTTTATCACAACAAGGCTATATTTGTGCCATTCATGATCATAGAGGACATGGTGCAAGTGTAAAAGACAGATCACATTTAGGATATTTCTATACGAACGATATAACATATATTGTAGATGATGCTTATCTAATTACAGAATATTTGAAAAACAGATATCCTACATTAAATATCTCTATATTTAGTCATAGTATGGGTACATTAGTTTCTAGAAACTACCTAAAGAAATATGAAAAGCATATTGAAAAGATTGTATTGTGTGGTCCACCTACAGAAAATAAACTTGTTGATCTAGCATTATTTGCAGGAAAACTTACTGGATTATTTTATAAAGACTATAAACCTAATAAGATTCTGAATAAGTTATCTGTAGGATACTACAACAAAGGCTATACAACTAAAAATGAATGGATCTGTTCTAATTTACAGACTGTGTCTTCATATAACACCGATCCTCTATGTGGGTTTACTTTTACTACAAGTGGCTTTATAAATCTTTTCCAGCTATTAAAATCAGCTTTCATCAAAGATGATTGGAATCCACAAAACAGTTCTTTGCCTATATTCTTAATTGCAGGTGTTGATGATCCAGTTATTCAAGGAAAACAGAAATTTAATGAATTAGAAGAGTTCTTAAAAGAAGTAGGTTATGAAAATATCAAGAGTAAACTGTACAAAGATAAAAGACATGAACTACTCAATGAAACAGATAAAGAAATAATCTATAAAGACGTTTTAGATTTTTTCTGTACTGATTAACTATAGGAGGTTAAATATGGCTTTTGATTTTAAGAAAGAATATAAAGAATTCTATATGCCTAAAAATAAACCCATGATAGTCACTGTTCCTCGTGCTAACTATATTGCGGTAAGAGGACAAGGGGATCCAAACGAGGAAGGTGGTGATTATCAGAAGGCTATTAGTGTACTATATGCAGTCGCTTATACACTTAAGATGAGCTATAAAACAAATTATAAGATAGAAGGATTCTTTGAATATGTGGTTCCTCCACTAGAAGGTTTCTGGTGGCAGGATGGCATCGAAGGTATAGATTATGATGATAAATCTACTTTTAATTGGATTTCTGTTATTCGTTTACCAGACTTTATTACTAAAAAAGATTTTGAATGGGCAGTAGAAACTGCTTCTATTAAGAAAAAAATGGATTGTTCTTGTGCTGAATTTATTACGATTGATGAGGGATTATGTGTACAGATGATGCATATAGGTTCATTTGATGATGAACCTGCCTCTGTTGCACTTATGAACAAATATATAGAAGAAAATGGATATATAAATGATCTTACAAAAGAAAGACTACATCATGAAATATATCTTTCTGATGCAAGAAGAGTCGCACCAGAAAAATGGAAAACTGTCATTAGACATCCAATCAAAAAAAGGGGTTAAGTATGAATGAAAAAATAGGAGAAGTTTTCTCTATCACAAAAGATAACGAGCCTATACCAGGCTGTACCACTTCTAAAGCAGTAAATGATACACTGACTTATTTCTCACTTGCAAGAAATACAGACATAAGCGCTGAAATATATCCTTACTATAAGATGATTTATGTCTTGAAAGGTCAGTTGGAAGTCTATGGAAATAATGGCTATACTAAAGTAGTTAAAGAAAAGGAAAGTTTCATTACATTTACTGATATACCTATGGGTATAAGAACTAAAGATGATGTCATATATACAGAAATATTAATAAGACAAACTATAAGTAACTAAATATATCGACTATTGTGATTAAATGTGTTCAAATCTCCTCAAAGGAGAGCGTTAAAATGAAAACATCAAATATCACAAATTATAAATTAAAGGATTTTACTGAACTTTTAGGCGTATCTGTTAAGATGTTATAACGTTGAGATAGAAAAGGAACTTTAAAGGCAAACCGAACCAAAACTAAAGGCATTATTATACTTATAATCATCATTTACTAAATCAAGTTGCATTTTTAAGATAGTTTTATAATGTAAAAGAATTATTTGAATACCCACAGACCACAGGTTAGTGAAAATTAAATTTTATTAACGCCGATTAAAAGGCGTTCATGAAGCTGAACTGAATACATGAATTTTCTATTTGTTCTATAATTAAATTAGAAATTAGATGGAGAACTCATGCAGGATATTGTTTCAATACTCCATGTGTTCTCCTGCAGGCTGCAAAGGGTTTCATAAGTATAAAAACTGATAGAAAGGGATGAGGAAATTGCTGAAGAGTTTCAAGACGGAAATAAATCCAACAGAGGAGCAGAAAGTCAGGATTCGTAAAACAATAGG
>NZ_QTUM01000063.1:0-12270 GCF_003435615.1 Catenibacterium sp. AM22-6LB | reverse complement strand
GCCCCCACAGTGGACTTTCACCACCTAGATATATGCCATGCCCGGCATACAAAAAAGGATCTGTATTTCTACAGACCCTTATCTATAGCATCATGAATAATATCAGCATGATCAAAGGCAAGATCATTCATACCTATATTGATATCACCACATCTTAAATGTATTTCATCAACAATAGTGAACCATTTTGCTTCTTTGGCATCATCACCAGCTTTTGGATGAATACTCTTCTTATCTACATCTGCATAAAATGCAGTAGATACAACCCATCCGCGGGGATCTCTTCCCGGCTGACTATAAACACCTACAAGCTTCATAGACACACCTTCTATGCCTGTCTCTTCTTTAAGTTCTCTTGAAGCCGTCTTTTCAATCGGTTCATTCTTATTAGCGAAGCCTCCAGGCAGTGCCCATTTACCTATATAAGGATGTCCACCACGTTTAACCAATAGAATCTCTGTCACATCAGAATGAGCAAAGATACAAATATCAGCTGTCAGTGAAGGTTTAGGATATTTATCAGGATTATAGCTTTTTAAAAATTCTTCTTCTGTTAGACCGTTCTTATCTCTACACATTAGAAATCAACTTCTGTATCGTAGTAGCAAGCCTTTAATAAGTTTTCCATTTCTTCCTGAGTTGGAATACGTGGGTTAGAACCTGTACATGCATCAGCAATAGCGTTCTTAGCGATTTCTGGTAATCTTTCTAAGAATACATCTTCAGGTACAAATCCAACTTCAGCTGGTAAACCATCAGCACCATAGTGGTTGATACTATGTGGGATATTTAATGCATCATTCATACCTCTTAAGTATTTAATTAATAATGCAACCTTTTCATCATCATTTTCTCCACCTAAGTGCATGTAATCAGCAATTACACCATAACGTTTCTTAGCTGTTTCATCTTTTGCGTTATAAGCAATAACCTTTGGTAAGTACATAGCATTAGCTGCACCATGGATAATATGTCCACCCTGGTCTACGAAAGCAGCACCAGTCTTATGAGCCATTGAATGTACGATACCTAATAATGCGTTAGAGAATGCCATACCTGCTAAGCACTGTGCATCATGCATATCATCTCTGCAGCTCATATCACCACTATATGATTTAACTAAGTTAGCCTGGATCATTTCAATTGCATGAATAGCAAGTGGATCAGTGTAGTTACAGTTTGCAGTAGATACATATGCTTCAATTGCATGAGTCATAGCATCCATACCTGTATGAGCAACTAATTTAACTGGCATAGTTTCAGCTAAGTCAGGATCTACGATAGCAACATCTGGAGTGATTTCAAAGTCAGCGATTGGATATTTAATACCTTTATCATAATCAGTAATGATTGAGAAAGCTGTAACTTCAGTTGCAGTACCACTTGTAGATGGGATTGCACAGAAATGCGCTTTCTTTCTTAACTTTGGAATACCAAATACTTTACACATTTCTTCGAATGTGATTTCTGGATATTCATATTTAATCCACATAGCTTTTGCAGCATCGATAGGTGAACCTCCACCCATAGCTACGATCCAGTCAGGCTTGAATTCTTCCATAACTGCAGCACCTTTCATAACTGTAGTTACTGATGGATCTGGTTCGATACCTTCATATAATTTAACTTCCATACCAGCTTCTTCAAGATATTTAACAGCTCTATCGAGGAAGCCATTTCTCTTCATACTTCCGCCACCTACACAGATAATAGCTTTCTTACCTTCTAAGTTCTTAAGGTTTTCTAAGGCACCTTTGCCATGATATAAATCTCTTGGTAATGTAAATCTCATATTATATTTCCTCCTATACAATACCTTTGATGACTAGCTTTTCATCTAGTGAAAATTTTATCATAAACGCTTACATTAGTCAATGTTACAAAGGTGCTTACAGTTTAAAAAATACAATGCATATCTTTACTTTTTGCGATATTTAAGCCATTTTTTAAACTTTAAAAAAAATTAAAAAAAACAATTTATTTTTTTCTTTGATTTATATACTGAGGCACACTTATATGAATGACTTCATCCGCGCATTTGATGAGTTCAGGAGCAGCATTTTCTACAGCGCAGCTATAATCAGCTTCTTCAAACATTTCGATATCATTCTTCCCATCTCCAAATACAACCACTTCATTACATTGTAGTTTCTGTTTTAAGTATTTAATCGCATTCGCTTTAGAAGCATCAGGAGACATAACCTCTAACCACCAGTCATGAGAATACATTTCCTGATCAAAGACAGCATAATAGTCTTCCTTAAACAAATCATAGAGAGGCTTTAATTTATCATAATCATCTATCAATAATAAATAGAATATATCCCCCTCATAGAGATCTTTATAAGTATTCACAGGATGATTTCTAGGATCATCTAAATGATCATCCACAAAAGCTTTTACTCCCGCACTCATCTTATCCTTAATATAAGAGAAGTAGTTATTCTTTCCTATTTGAGAATATACAATAGGTGAGATATCATAATCCTTTACAGTGTCTAGTATAGAATCTCCTAAATAGTTTCCTAGGATCATATCTCCTTTAGGTGATAATATAAATGTCCCATTCTGGACAATTATAGGAAGCTTAAAGTTTATATCACCTATTACCTGTTTTGCGGTAATAAGAGAACGTGCAGTCGCATAGGTGATATTTACATCTTCTTCTATGAGCTGATTAATGAGTTTTAAGTTTTCTGGTTTAATCGATTTATCAGGTTCAAGTAATGTACCATCTAGATCTGTTACATAGAGTGTCTTCATAATTTCCTCCCATAAAAAAACATCATGATACTATTTTACCATGATGTTTAAGAAAAAGTTATTTTTCAAAGTATTCTGCGACTTTTTGCAAGTTCTCAATAATTGGAAGATGCTGTGGACATGCTGCTTCACACTGCCCACATCCAATACATTCACTTGCTTTACCAAATGTATGTGTTAAACGTGTATAGTATTCTCCCTGAGGTCTCCATGATTTAGTCGCTACTTCCTGTTTATCAGCATTATAGAGTGAGAAGTATTTAGGAATCGCAATATGCATTGGACAACCTTCTGTACAATAAGAACAGCCGGTACAAGGAATTTCAATACTACTATTAATAATATCAACAGCCTTCTTAATCAGTGTCTGTTCTTCCTCATTTAAAGGCTTAAAGTCTTCCATATAGCCTGTATTATCTAATAGCTGTTCCATATTACTCATACCAGATAAGACAACCTGGACATTATCTAAACTTGCCGCAAAACGAATCGCCCAAGATGGAATAGACATATCTGGATGATAAGACTTGAATGTCTCTTCTACTTCATCAGGTACATTGGCAAGTGTACCACCTTTCACTGGTTCCATTACAAATACAGGAACATGATGTCTGACTGCCGTCTCATAACATTTACGAGACTGTACGCCTTCACTTTCCCAATCTAGATAATTCAACTGAAGCTGTACAAATTCTACTTCTGGATGTTCAGATAAGACACGTTCTAATAAGTCTGCATTATCATGGAAAGAGAAACCAATATGTTTTACTAATCCTTTTTCTTTCTTATCTTTCAACCATGTGAAACAGTCTAACTCTGTATATTTCTTATAATGATCTGTTCCTACATCATGTAAGAGATAATAATCAAAGTATCCTGCACCTGTTTTTCTTAACTGTTCATTAAAGATTCTATCTCTATCTTCTTTTGTTTCAATAAAGCCTGCATGAAGCTTATCAGCTAGTGTAAATGAATCTCTTGGATGTCTATCGACTAAAGCTGTCTTAGTCGCTTCCTCACTCTTAAAGGCACAATACATCCAGGCTGTATCAAAATAAGTAAATCCTTTTTCTAGAAATGTATCCACCATTCTTTTAGTTTCTTCAATATCAATGCTACCTGCATCATTTTGATCTAATAATGGTAGACGCATTAAACCAAATCCTAATTTCTTCATATACATATCCTCCCTACATTCATTTTAACCCTAAAGTAAGGTTTAAGGGCAAGAAAAAAAGAGCTGTAACGCTCAAGATAGTAATAAATCCACACCGCACAATAGACTTAAAGCCATCATTAAAATTAACGATACTATTCTTTTTTATAAGAACCTCCTAATTTAAAATACTACATAGCACCAAAATTAATTACGCATAAGAAAACAAAAAAAAGCAACAATATGATAAGAAAAATTAAAACGCATTTTAAAACCTTTTTTGAACGACGATTTCTACTTTCCAACTGTTCTACCACTCTCGCCAGTTCAACTGCTATCATATCTTCATTTTTCTCATCAGCAACATCCGATCCTATTAATTCGCTCACAGACACATCTAATATTTCTGCCAATCTTATTAACATGTCAGCATCCGGAACTGATATCCCTTTTTCCCACTTCGAAATAGTTTGTCGCACAACGTTCAAAGCTTCTGCAACGTTTTCTTGCGTTAAGCCTTTTCGTTTTCTAAATATTTTCAAATTCTTGCTTAACATTTTGTGGCTACCTCCTTTCATTTGTTTGCTCTATATATACCGTAAATAGTTGCGTTGCACAAGCAACACATATTAACATAGCGTAATTTTATCGTATACTAGATTCTTTTTTGTAATAAAGCATCATTTTCTCTCAATCTTCGGCGTCTTTCAAATACAGAGATTTCATCATGGTGGTGCCAGGCACTATTAACAAATACTTATCCCATCTCCTTATTAATCAATCATTAAAGGAATCGCAGATAAATATTTAGAGATCCACCTTGTCGCAACGGGGCATAACATTAGGATATACCAGAAACCGAAGAAAAGGAGATGAAACAAATCAAGGAAGGGTTTAAGGGCAAAAAAAAACTCTGTATTAAATACAGAGTTTAGTGAGTCTGACCTTCAACAGTCTTGATATCTTCCTTGTTTTCACCAATAGCTTTAACAGCTGCTTCAATACCAGTTACAATCTGTTCAAGACTTAATGATGGAGCAATTGGCTTACGGTTAATAACCTGGCTAGTGATGAATGGAACATGCATGAATCCACCACGAACATCTGGATATTTATTTGCAAGTGTATAAAGTACACCATACATTAAATGGTTACATACATAAGTACCAGCAGTATTAGAAACACTTGCAGGAACACCTGCTTTACGAATTTCTTCAGCCATTGCCTTAATTGGTAATGTAGCGAAATAAGCTGTTTCTCCATCTGCGAATACTGGACCATCTAAAGGCTGATTTCCTTCATTATCAGGAATACGTGCATCATTGATATTGATTGCAACACGTTCTGGGTTTAAATCAAAACGTCCCCCAGCCTGTCCAATACATAATACAGCATCTGGTTTTTCTTTTTCAATTGCAGCAGCTACTGTATCGATAGATTTGTAGAATACTGTAGGAACCATAAGTTTTACAACTTCTACATCTCCTACCTGATCAGAAACTCTTTTAACAGCTTCCCAGGCAGGATTGATTGGTTCGCCACCAAATGGGTCGAAACCTGTTAATAATAATTTCATTTGAAAGCCTCCTTAGAATGCTAAAACGTACATTAAGATAATATGAATTACTAACATAATTAATGCAACTGGAACCTGAGTCATAATAATTCTGTATTTATTCTTAGTTTCCAGCAATGCAGCAGGCATGATATTGAAGTTTGCAGCCATAGGAGTCATTAATGTACCACAGTAACCTGCAGTTAAACCTAAAGCACCAACAACAAGAGCGTTTGCACCCTGTGCAATTAAGAATGGATAACCGATACCTACTGTAATAACAGCGAAAGCAGCGAAACCATTACCCATGATCATTGTAAATAATGCCATACCTACACAATAGAAGATAACTGCAATTAAGTGATTTCCTTCAGGGATAAGTGCACCTACACCAGCAGCGATCACAGCACCTACACCAGCTGCAGTAAATAATGAACCTAATGCAGATAATACCTGAGGTAAGATACCTGTAGAACCAACATTATCATTTAATCTAACACCATCTTTAAAAGGTGTAGATAGTTTTGGTTTAAAGATAATATATGCAACGATTAATGCAGCAGCAGCACTAATACCAATCGCATTGTTTGCACCAAGATTTGGTAAGAAAGTTGCAACTAATACGGCAACAAGAGCTAAGCATACTGGTGGGATAAATGATTTATATCCGTATTTGTCTGCATTATCACGAGTTTCCTTAGCAGTTGGGATGTGTCTTGCAGCTGGTTTTACTAAACCTAAACCAGATAATACAGCAAGAAGAACAACGATTAAACCAGTAATCCAAGTTGGAATATATGGTCCAACCATAAATGTAACAGCAATTAAGAACCAGAAAATAGCAGTAGTTACTGGCTTTTCACAGTCTTTATTAGTTAAGGCATTAAACCCTGTTGCAGCAAAGATTGCACCAATTACGCAGTAGAATACTTCTGCGATAATAGTGGCTGTATTCCATTCAATTTGTAACATTGTTATTTGCCTCCCTTTCCATACTTTTTATTAAGTTTCTTATCGAACCATAAAGCATAAGCTCCACCAACAATAACAGAAATAACTGCAATTGGAATAGACCATAATGCGATTTGGTTAGCAGTAACAACCTGGTCAATACCATGTGACTTAAATAATTCGTTTAAAGTTGCAACAATAAGTAATGTTCCTGAAGCACCCATGAAACAGTTCTGAGCAAAGAAGTTACCATAGTTTTCAGAAGCTGCAGCCATACCTTTGATCTGATCTTCTGTATCTTCATCAATATCACCATATTTCGCAATCGCAGCAGCCTGAGCCATTGGATTGATTAATGGACGGATGAACTGTGGATGACCACCAATTCTTAATGAGAATGCAGACGCAACAGTACGCACACCTTCCCAGATCACTAACAAGCGACCTGTAGTAGCATTCTTAATACCCTTAATCAAGTCTACCGCTTTATCACGTAAGCCCATACGTTCACATAGACCTACAACTGGTAAAGTTAAAATAAATAAAGTTGCTGTACGGTTAGTTAAAAAGGCTGTACCTAGTGTATTTAAAATGTCCATGATAGACATACCACTGATTAAACCTGTTACTAAACCAGCAACAACAACTGTTGCAAGAGTATCGAATTTCATTACGAACCCAATAACGACAATTACGATACCGATAAGTTTAATAGCATCATTCATATGTTTTTCCTCTTCCTTCGTAAAATTATAAAATAATTATACCAATAAATGTCGCTATATGCAAATTGATAGAGACAATATTTCATTAAAATACAAATTGAGCACCCTTACATTTTACGATATTTGAACAAACAAAAAGAGGAGCACTATAATACTCCCCATTCAATCGGCTGAATTGCCTTGGCATGTCCATCTTTCATGATGACTTTATCATCTACAATAATAGTTGGATTATGTGTCACTAAATCAAAATGTCCACGTGCATTATGACTGCCTCCTAAGGCAAGATTTCTACCAAAACCAATATGGAATGTGCCAAAAGCTGATTCATCTTCAATATAGCTGGCTCCACGACACTTAGATATTGTATTTAAACCTATTCCAAATTCTGCGGCACAATACATTTCTAAATCATCAAATGATTCTAAGTATTCTTTCAGTTTACGTCCATCTTCTGTATCTTCGATATTAGTGATATAACCATTCTCTATTTTTATTTCTACAGGTTTATCCACTATTCCTATATATCCCATTGATCCATCTAATATAAGTGTACCATTTGTATGATATTCTACTGGTGGTATATAGATTTCAAAGCTGGATGATGAACATTTTCCTACTTCCCATAGAGAACCATGGAAGATACCTGGAAAACGATCTGTGATATCAAAGGTGAGGTCTGTACCACGTTTAGTCGTAACATGTATTGTTTTTGCATCACGTAATTCCCAGAACATTGGCATACCTAACATTGTGGCTTCATCAGGATCCATTTTTAAGAATTCCTGTTCAAATAATGATTCACCATTATTTGTAGACATGGGCATGGATAAAAACTGTGCACCACGTGAAAGTGCATAGTTCACAGCATCTGTTGTAATAAATGAATAATTGGTTGCACCTACTATCGCATCTGCTTTGGCCATTTCCCATTTTAAGGCATCTATACTTTTACCATTTTGTATTTCATGTGATTTTAACTGGACAACCTTACAATTAGCACCCACATGATCACATGCTTTTGAGAAGGCATCTGCTTCTTTAAGTTTTGTTTCATCTGTCACAAAATATACTAAATTATCTTTTGTAAGATGGAGCCAGTCTTCTACAACTATTCTTGCTCCTTCATTTATATTCATGTAAAATCAACCTCCAATGCTCATTATATATAAAATCAACATTTCTTGCGATACATATGATTGAAAACTACTCAACAACATATATTGCAGTTCAAACAGATACTACTCCTTCTACTCTTGTACGTATCTCAAAGAACCTATACAGATGGACACCTATTACCAAAAGTACAACATAATAATATGTGTACCAATGATTTATCTCATCTTGTGAATGCATCACTCTATGTATCTACAAGAGAAAAATCTTATAAGAAAAACTGGCGCAATTAACAGAATCACGCCAGTTCAGTAATTCAATTCTTAAGAATGCAGAATAGAGTCTCCATTTGTTTCAATGATTTCTTTATATTCTTCATAAGAATCTTTTAGTTTTCTTTCAAGTGTTCCATGTCCATCATTAAAACGATCTACATAGACAAAACCATAACGCTTCTTCATTTCTCCAGTACCTGCAGAAACAACATCAATAGGTCCCCAATATAAGTAACCCATGCATTCAACACCATCTAAAATAGCTTCATGAACATATTTTAAATGTTCCTTGATATAGTACATTCTATATTCATCATGAATATGTCCTGTTTCATCTAGATTTTCATCTAATCCAATACCATTTTCTACAATAAAGAGTGGTAAATGATAACGATCATATAAGATATTCATCACATAACGGATACCCTTAGGATCAACTGGCCAGCACCAAGGTTCTGGTGAACATTCCTTTACAAATGGATTAGCACGTCCTTTTAATCCACCTGTATTACCATCCATACCAACAGACTGATCATATGTACTAGAACGATAATAACTAAATGAGAAGAATGCGACTGTATTTTCTTTTATTAACTGTAATTCATCTTCTCTTACTTCAGGTGCACAGTCATGTTCTCTCCATATACGTTTTACATAACCAGGAATTTCTCCTAAACAGAAGACATCACCAAAATAGAAATTATTTAATCTTACTGTATTGTATGCCCCAAAGACATTATCAGGATTGCAATCATATGGATATGTTGCAACAGATGAACATGTTAACATACATCCTACTTGTGCATCCTTATCAATCTCACGGCATAATTTAACTGTCCAGGCATTGGCTACACAGATATTATAGTAAGAAAGCCACTTATCTTTTTCAGTTGTTGACCCAATAGGATCACTTGGATCTTTTGGATTATCAATAGTCAATACTCCACCAGCTACTAGTGGGTTGATCATCATATTATTGACTTCATTAAAAGTAAGCCAGTATTTTACTTTACCCTTATATCTCTTAAATACTGTAGTGACATAACGTTTCCAGAAGTCAATGAGTTTACGGTTACTCCATCCTCCATATTCAGTAATAAGATGAAGAGGTGTTTCATAATGACTTAATGTGATTACTGGTTCCATACCCAATTCCAACATTGTTTCAATCATATCATCATAGAAAGCTAAACCTTTTTCATTAGGTGTTTCTTCATCCCCATTAGGGAAGATTCTACCCCAGGCAATAGATGTTCTAAAGCAGTTAAAGCCCATACCAGACATTAACTTTAAGTCTTCTTTATATCTGTGATAGAAGTCAATGGCTTCATGACTTAAGTATGCTTTATTAGGGTCTAAGCACATTTCATATTTCTTTGTTTCTTCATTCCATTTAATACCAGGATCCTTAGAACCAATACCCACCATGACATCAGTGACATTAGGTTCTTTACCATCTTCTAGCCAGGCACCTTCACATTGATTGGCAGCAACAGCGCCACCCCATAAAAAATTCTTTGGAAAACTCATATTCTTTTTCCCTCCTATGACTCTATTCTAATCTAAAATAAGAAAAAATATGTTGTTCTTCCTATTTATGAAAAATGTTTCTAAATATGAAAATACCTTAAAAGGCTATATGCATCATGCATATAGCCTTAACTATTATTTAATAATCTTGAAATAGTGACCTGGTTCAATCATGTCTAAGAACATCATTTCTTCTTCTTTTACATGACCACAAAGGTTTCTTTCACCATCATTTGGAATATCTCTTAATGCGATTTCTAATTCACCACGATAATGAGCTAAATTATCATTAACGATTAATACATCACCACGATGGAACATCTTCTGTTCTGTTTCACGATGTGGGATACTTTCATTCTTATACTTTACTCTACTTCCAGATGAACGTAAGAAGAATGAAGAATGATCATAACGATCCCAATGTGGATAGTAATCATAAATGATTTCCTTTTCAACATCTGATAAACCTTCTACTTCATCAATCTTGAAGCAGATGTTCTGATAATCAACTTCTGATAAAGCTTTTAATTCTTCTTCTGAAGCATAAGCATTACCAATGATAATATCATCAACATCTCCAGTTGCAAGCATTAAACGAGCCTGTAAATCAATTGGAAGACCTCTTAAGATTTCTACTGTTGGTAATCCACAGAATACATTCCAAGGACCATGTGTATGTGGCTGGTTGCTTGATACAAATGCAGCTGTATGAAGATTTAATGATTTCCAATAAGCATTGAAGTTAACGAAATAGTTCCAGTCTAAACCAGAATATCTTTCTGGGAAGAAGTTATGACAGATAATAACCTGATCCTTGTTTCCGCCCTGTTCTAATAATAATTCAACACCCTGGTCCATAGAACCGTTGAATTCAATCTGAATATTATAAGGGTTTCTAGTAACCTGGATATCTCCTGTAGTACCAAATGAACCATCTAAACGGATGATATCTACACCCATATCATGGAATGGTTTTAAATCACTATAAGTAGCTCCTAAATGTTTAAATACTTCTGGGTTAGTATCTACTGCAACAACATAACCTAAAGAATGTGCCTTATCCATGAATTCTCCAAAGTCCTTCATGATCTTTTCTTTTGGATCATTCACTGATAATAAACAAGTAAAGATTCTTGAGAAGCCATACTTAGCAGCAAGTTCTAAGTAATCATAAACTTCTTTCTGAGTTGATTTTTCAGGATAAACTGAAATTCCTAAGCGATGCATAATAAATCCTCCTATTTTTATTTTCCAATAACATTATATCATTTATACCAACAAAAACAACATGTATTTTACATGGTATAAATACGCTCTATCTGTTATGAAATGACGATTGTCAAGTGGAAATATCATATTTCTTTGATTATCGTCTTTTCGTCTTTTTTGGTGTAATTTTAATCAAGGACATAGGGCAGGAAACTTCTATACAGATTTATCGGCGGTTGGCCACTCTGTTATGCGTGGATTGGTTACCTCAGGTCAATGGTTTCGCCGCAAGTTTCTTTGTCTATTCTCGTGAATCAAATCTTTGGAATAAGAAGTGTCTACATAGATAGTTCTTGAATAACTTTAACCATCTTCTTATAGAGATTTCCTGTCCAATAGCCTCGATTCTTTTTTTGTTACTACATATTAATTTTATTACTATCAATCAAAAATTCTGTCTAATCAGTTTAAGTCTTTATATAATCAACTACATAAATCAATATGATCTGTCATAATACCCCATACAAAGCATGCAAGTTCTCTTGCAATAGCTGTTTTAGCTACATTATATTTTTTACCGCTCAAGGTCATTCGATAATATTTTCTTCTTAACCTTTCATTGGCTCTATCCGCATATGCTACTACTTCACTGCTGCATTTTTCCTGTCTTGATTTCAAATCTTTTGATTTAAATCCTACTCTTCCTCGTGTATAACCTTGTGCTGCTTCAACCAGTAATTTTCTTAAGTGATTATTCCCTGCTTTGGTGATTCCAAGCTTATTTTCATGACCTCCTGATGAGTCATCTCCAGGAATCAAGCCTAAATATGCCGAATACATGTTTCCTTTTTTAAAACGATTGAAATCACTTGTTTCCACGATTAAAGATAGTGCAGTATGCGTTTTAATCCCAATCAAACATTGCAGCTGTTGCACTTTTTCTACATATTCCTCTTTTAATGATATTTCTTCAATTTGTTTATCTAAAGT
>NZ_QTUM01000062.1:0-12674 GCF_003435615.1 Catenibacterium sp. AM22-6LB | reverse complement strand
TGAAAAATTACTGATTATTTTTTTGAATTTTTACTTGATTTCTATTATCCAATTTTTATGTTCAAAAAAAGGATTCCTTTTTGGAATCCTTATTGTTCTTGTGTATCAGTTGTCTGTACTGTGAAATGGATAGAACCAATTGTCTTAGTTTCACCACTTGAATTCTTTTCAGTAAATGAAATCGTATATGATCTGCCACTAGATAATCCACTAATTGTCGCACTGCTTCCACAATTCAATGATTGACTATTACCATTACATGTCACAATCATTGTATGTCCACTTGGACCAGATGTGCTGACATTGACTGAAGTGGCTGAAATAGTTGCTCCATTTGATATAGCTGCACCATTTGCAGTAACACTGAAGGTTGCAGTACCTACAGCTGTACTTCCAGTAGATAATCTTACTGACTTCTTATTAGACGTCGTGTCACCACTCTTTAGTTTATAATAACCAGTTACTGTGTATGTCTTACCTGATTCAGTGCTATATTCAAGTGTTCCACTTGTTGAAGATAATGTTTCAGTCTTTGTAGAAGAACCATCACTGATTTCTACAACACAAGTGATCTTACCTTCATATTCAGGATCATAAGAACCAAATGTGACTGAAATTGAATTATTTGAATTCAATGATGCATTAAATGATGTCAATTCAGGTACTTTATATTCATCGGCATAAGAAGAACCATCATCTACACCACTAGGACCATGTCCCTTAACAAACCAAGCAGTCATAATCTTTTCTTCTGGTGTAGAAGAACTTGGAGATACATATGGATATACACCCTTAACCATACGTGCCTTTTCAACAGTACTTGGTGTTTCATAGCTATTTTTCATCTTATGAGTGGCAAGCTTCTTCGCAATCTTTGTGGCAATTGATTTTGCATCATTCATACCACTTGCAAGATATTTATGTTTCTTTGTAGATATTTCTGCAGGGAAACCATTCCAGCAAGCCCATGCATAATCAGGTGAATAAGCACAAAGCCAATGGTCTTTATCTTTACCAGCAAGTGCAGGGATCGTTGCATCGAAGTTAGAAGTACCAGTCTTTGCACCAATCTGAGAACCAATATCAAATGCTGAGTAGCTTCCATTGCTCTTTACATAGCTTGTCATAACCTGACGAAGTAAGAAAGCAGTAGAATCTTTCATTCCTTCACTTGCCTGTTTTTGAATATCATCATCTACATTAATAGTTTCACCAGTTGTATTAATCACGATCTTCTGAATTGTATGTGGCTTAATATATGTACCACCATTTGAGATAGCTGCATAAGCAGCTGCCTGCATAGTAGGTGTTGTACCATACTTCCAACCACCAATAGCATAGTTCAAGTTGAAATCTTCATCGTCCATGTTATAGCCTAAACCTTTTAAGAAGCTAACAACCTGATTATTACCAACCTTCTTAAGAACACTATTTAAAGTATGAATAGCAGCTAAGTTCCATGAATTTGCAAGAGCATCTTCAAGAAGCACATCATCATGGTAATTGTTATCCCAGTTCTTTGGATGCCAGCTACCCTGAGTAAACTCTGAGTCATCTACTGTATGTCCAGTAGACCAGTTGAGATATTCAAATGCAGTTGCATAGTCAAGAATAGGTTTGATAGAAGAACCTGGCTGTCTTCTATTCTTTAATGTATAAGCATAATCTAGATAAGTCGCATCAGAATTATTCGCACGATAATTTTTCGCACTCATCAAACCAATAATACGGCCAGTTTTTGATTCAAGCACTGAAGCAGCTGCCTGCATCTCCCTGTCAGTAAACTTATAGTTCTTACCTGAAGAAACATCATCAAGATATTCCTGCATATCATGATCCATATAAGTATAGATAGTCATCTTAGTTTTATTAGGATCATAACCTAATTCTTTTACTTCCTGAGTAACACGATCTACATAAGAAGCATATTTTCCATTTGACTGAACAGGATCATATTTTAATATGTTTTCAACCTTTACGCTTTTCGCATTATCTCTTTCTTTTTCACTAATATATCCATGTTCATACATCAAGTTAAGGATAATATTTCTTCTTTTTGTTGCAAGAGTTAAATTCTTAAATGGATCATATGAAACAGGGGAATTAATTGTACCTGCAAGTAATGCAGCTTCTGGTAAAGTTAACTGATCAGGGCTCTTTCCAAAATAATAGTAGCTTGCTCCATAAATACCAATAGAACTATTTGACTTACCAAAATAAATCTTATTGAGATATAGTTCAAGTACTTTCTGTTTAGTAGTCTGCTGAGTCGCTTCAATAGAAAGAATGACTTCTCCAACTTTTCTTTCAATTGTTTTTTCTGCATCTGGATAATATGTTTTTTTGATAAGCTGCTGTGTAATTGTAGAACCACCTGCCACAGTATGACCTGCTAAAATATTTGACATAAACGCTTTAATAATACGTGGAATATCAAAACCATTATGTACAAAAAAACGAGAGTCTTCTGCAGCAACTACAGCATCTATCATTATTTCAGGAATATCATCATAACTTACATATTTCCCAATAGAACTACCATACTTGTAATAGGTTTCTCCATCTTGAGAAACCTGAGAAGAGTAGGAAGTTGTTGTAAGATTATCAATATCAAAATTACTGATTTGCTGATAAATCTTAAATCCAAGGTAACCACTACCGCTCGCTACAAGAACACATAATGCGATAATACATATCTTAATTGTTTTCTTTATCTGCTTAGGGTCCTTGGTTGATTGAACTTTCATAAAGTGTCCTCCTTAAGGTAAAATTCATCGATTACATCTAAATAAGCGAGTCTTGGCTGATAGCCCTGCTTAATAAGATGTCCACTTTCTTTCACTTCATCATAACTTATATGCTGCTTCTTGTCATGAAAAAAGCGCTCTACCATAATCGAAGCATCTAACAAATAAACTTCTCCTACAGATGTGAAGGCAATAATAATAAAGGCAATTCCCCCATGACGTGAGACACGTGCGAGATGATTGATCTGATGCTCAGAAATATTACGAAAAGGAAATCGTAAAGATTTAGTTTCTTTTGCTTCAAAATCAATATATCTGCCTTTATAAATTCCATTATAATCCGTAGTAGAAGGGGCCTGATAGTATGCTTCAACTATACGGGCTTTATTTCGTGAAGGATAATCGACTTTTACAATCTGGATAGGTGTCGGTTTTTTATATATGACAGCCTGATCGACAGATAAGTAATAGGTGTTAGATAGGTTGATGTCTTCTTCTAAGCTCATCCCACGAAAAGCAGTATAATGCTTACTTGTAGATTTCTTAGGGATAGACATATTAGCCGGTGCCTTTTTAAGGTTTGGATAATTAACCATACTATTTCTCCTTTACCAAATCATTATAACATATTATTATTCAAAAAAAATGAAAAATGATGGAAGAAGATTGATGAATAGGTTTAAAATAGTTATTATGTTTCGAAGAGGTGATTAAAAAATGAAATATCGTAAATGGATTACAATGATATGCGCTGCATTCATGCTTTGTGCATGTACTTCAAAGCAGCCAGAAAAAAAGAAGACAAATACAATCTCGCATACTGCAAAACAAAAAGAAAAGAAAATTAAATCTATCCCTCAACCAGCACTTAACACAGAAGAAGCGTCTGCAGTAGTGATGGATGCGGAATCAGGAAAGGTGTATTATGCGAAAAATGAACAGGAATCACGTTATCCTGCTTCTACAATTAAACTATTAAGTGCCCTTGTCGCAATAGAGTATTATAAAGATGATGAACTTCTTACTACAAAGAATATCATGTCTTTACCAGATCGTGTGTTTGCCTATACTGAACCTGTACATGATGGTGAACAGATTCCTTTTAAAGATGTTATTCGTGGTATGCTTTTAAAGAGTTCTAATGAAATGGCTTTAACTCTTGCTGAAAACTATCAAGGTGGTTATGATGCGTTTATTAACGCAATGAATAAGAAAGCCAAAAAACTAGGTTGTCAAAAGGTAGAGGTTTCTAATCCTCATGGACTCAGTTATGCCCAAAAGGGATGGCTTAAAGAAACATGCAGTACAAAGGATATGGCACTTATTGCGAAAGCATTTTATAAGAATAAAGAGTTAAGAAATATTATTTCTACACCAAACTATACTTTTGAATCAAATCAATATCGTACAATGCAGAATGTAAAGATGACCCAGCAGGCTTCTCCATATTATGATGAAAGAGTTATTGGGGGAAAGACAGGTTTTACTAATCTCGCAAAAAGATGTTTGGTTACTTATTCTAAGGTAAAGAATAAAACAATCATTACAGTTGTATTTAAAGAAAACTCACGTGAAGAAACTTATACAGATACTAAAAAGCTTCTTGATTATGTGAATGAGGTTTTAGCAGCATAGAAAAAATGCTGCTTTTTTTATTAAGCAGCATGAAGTAAAGTACGTATTAAATCAAATAGAAAAGGCTTATAGTCCTCAATAGGGCAGGGAATCTTATTGACAATACAACTAAAGCAAGTTGAACCTACAAGCTCTACTATAGTAAAGAAGGTAATATCAATATTTTTAATATTAAGATTCTCTCTTTCTACACCTTCCTTAAATAATTCATATAGACTAAGATGATCTGTTTCTTCTAGAATCTTTGTGAGTTCCTGTGAGTAGACCCCAAGAGATAAGTCTTTATTCATTAAGGTAAGATATGTAGGGTTGGCTACAAGAGCATCAATCACATGATTGATGATAAAGATCATTGAATCATCAAAGTGGGTGATTTCAGGATGTTTTTTTAATTCTTTCATAGCCTCATCGAATAAATCAGTACTGATTTCCTGCACAATCTGGTTTCTAATATCATATTTGTCTTTGAAATATAAATAAAAAGTACCTTTTGCAACCCTTGCTTTATTTACAATGTCAGAAATAGATGTATTATTAAAATTCTTTTCTGCAAATAATGCAGTGGCACTTGCTAGAAGACGTTCCCTCTTTTCTTCTTTATTCTTTTCTATCTTAGATTTAATATCACTCAGAGCATTCATATAAATCCCTCCAATATTTATTATACCAATAAATGACCACAAGTCAATTTAAGTCACATTTTCATTACAACAAATTTGTAACAATGAATTCGCTTACACTTGCATTCTCTGAAACATCGAAAGCGGTAACATCAAAAAAGCATGGATTTATCAACTAAATTTAAATGAATTTTTTTATTTAAATAGCAAATATTTTATTGTATTTAGGAAATGATTATACTATACTTCTAGGTATAGGAGAGTGAAATAAATTATGGCAATGACAGATTATTTAAATGATATGCCAGCTCAGGGTAACCGTAAAGTTGTTCTAGTTGGTACAGGTTTTGTAGGTATGAGTATGGCTTATACTTTAATGAACCACAAAGGTATTGATGAACTTGTATTAGTTGACGTTAATACTGAAAAGGCAGAAGGGGAAGCAATGGACTTAGTTCATGGTTTACCATATGCAAACGGTAAATTAAAGGTTTATGCAGGTGATTATTCTGACTGTACTGATGCTAACGTTATCGTTGTAACTGCTGGTGCAGCTCAGAAACCAGGTCAGACAAGACTTGAATTAGTTGCAATCAACACAAAGATCATGGCTTCAGTTGGTAAGTCTATTAAGGAATCAGGATTCAATGGTGTAATCGTAGTAGCTTCTAACCCATGCGATATCATGACTTACGTAATGCAGAAGGCTACTGGTCTTCATCCATACCAGGTTCTTGGTTCAGGAACTATGCTTGATACAGCAAGATTAAGATATGAAATTGGTAACTTCTTCGAAGTAAACCCAGCTTCAGTTCATGGTTATATCATGGGTGAACATGGTGATAGCTCATTCGTATCTTGGACAAATTCTTATATCGGATGTAAATCACTTCTTGAAGTAGTTGAAGAAAGAAAAGTACCATTTGATCAGTTACAGAGAATTTACGAACAGGTAAGAGATGCTGCTTATGAAATCATCAATAAGAAGAGAGCAACTTACTATGGTATCGGTATGTCTCTTGCTAGATTAGTAGATGCTATCTTAAACAACGAAAATACAGTACTTCCATTATCATGCTACCTTGAAGGTCAGTATGGTCATGAAGGTTTATATATCGGTGTTCCAGCAATCATCAATAGAGCAGGTATCCGTGAAATCTTAACATTACCTTTAACTGAATCTGATCAGGAAAAATTTGACAGATCTTGTAGCACATTACAGGAAATCATTAATACTACTGTAACTCCAATTCTTGAAGGAAAAGAATAAGATTGATTTTCACTTGAACTCTTAGGCTTGCGCCTAGGAGTTTTTTTGCTTTACATGAAATTAAGATTCATAATATGTAAAGTGTGCTATAATAGATAGACTAGGAGGGAAATTCATGAATAATAACGAATTTGAATATAGTGAAAAAACAAAACGTCGTGTTAGAATCTTTAAGAGAATTTTATCGTTTATTGTACTTATTCTTGCAATTGCGACAATGGTTGCTTTATTCTATGTAAAAAAAGAAAAGATGCGCGTTCGCTTGTTTTTCTCATTATTACAATATATTGCGATGAGTATTGTCTTAATCTCCCCAAGACTTTTAAAGAAATTCGCAAACTTTGAAGTACCTGTTGAAGTACATATCAGTGTTACTGCCTTTGCGTTTTTAGGACTTGTGCTAGGAGATGGTTTAAACTTCTATGGAAAGATTGGCTGGTGGGATTCATTACTTCACTTTACTTCAGGTATTATTCTTTCATTTATCGCTTTATGGCTATTACAGATGCTTATTCTACGTAGAAAATACCTTTTTATGCATCGTGCATTGTTATATATATTTGTAGTTGCTTTCTCACTTGCAGTAGGGGCGGTATGGGAATTATGTGAATATACAGTAGATGACATTTTCCATACAAATAACCAGCAATATATGGCAACTACACGTGCGACTATCGTATCAAGTGATGATGAACCATTAGAAGGACATGATGCTCTCGCTGATACAATGAAGGATCTTGCACTTGATCTTGCAGGGGCTATTTTAGTAGTATGTTATGAATGTTCTAAGAAAGAAATTACACAATATTATGTCTCTAAGAAAGACTAGTATTGGATTTATCACATCTTGGTGTTAGAATAGATGCGATTATAGGAGATTTAGTTATGAAAGATATTGTTTTAGCTAGGCGAAAGCATTCTGGCCGACTTTCTGCACCAAAGAAAGTATCACTTTCTTTTCTTGCAGTAATTATAATAGGTGCTATAGTACTTTCTTTGCCATTTTCAAATAAGAAAGAAGCTGCAAGTTTCTTGGATAACCTCTTTATTGCAACATCTGCTGTATGTGTAACAGGGTTATCACCTTTGACAGTTGTGGATCAATATAACCTCTTTGGTCAGACAGTTCTTATTATTCTTGTTCAAATTGGTGGTCTTGGATTCTTAACTTTCTTATATCTTTTCTTGTTTCTTGCAAGACAAAGAATTACATTAAGTAGAAAACTTGTCTTTACTGAAGCACTCAACCAGAATTCTTTAAGTATGCTTCCAAGACTTTTGAAAACTATTTTTATTTATACTGTTTCAATAGAAACGATTGGATTAATATTCTTCTCAATGTTTTTTATACCTCGTTTAGGTGCTCTTAAAGGCTTATATTATGGTATATGGCATTCCATTAGTGCATTTTGTAATGCTGGATTTGATCTATGTGGATCTACATCACTTATTGCATACAACACAAATCCAATTATTAACTTTATCGTACCATTTGAAATTATCATGGGTGGTCTAGGTTTTATTGTGGTATTAGATATTCATGATAAATATATTAAAGAAAAGAGAAGATCATCAAGCTTTTCGTGGCGTCATCTATTTGGCAGCTTTGCCCTACATACAAAGATAGTATTAATGATGACTGTATCGTTGGTTGTTATAGGTACATTATTATTCTTTATAATGGAATTCAACAATCCTGCAACGATTGGAAAAATGAATTTAGTAGATAAGATTATTGTATCATTCTTCCAATCAGTCACTACACGTACTGCTGGATTCTCAACAGTGGATATGTATTCTCTTAATAGAATCACAAAAATATTGATGTGTTCTCTTATGTTCATCGGTGGTTCTCCTGCATCTACTGCAGGTGGTATTAAAACAGTTACTTTTGCACTTGTATTACTATTAATGAGAACAACTTATCGTGGTATTGAAGAAACAACAGTATTCCAGCGTCGTATCAAGAAAAGAACACTCGTAAGGGCTTTTTCTATCTTTTTCCTTGGACTAATGCTTTGTATTATTTCATCTTCTATTATGCTTATAACAGAACCTAAACAGGATTATTTAAATATCCTAATGGAAGTATTCTCAGCATTTGGTACAGTAGGACTGAGTGCATCTGTTACACCTGCATTAAGTATAGTTGGTAAATGCGTAGATATTATCTTGATGTATGCTGGACGTATTGGCCCTATTTCATTAATGATTTTATTTACTAAACGTTCACATGATAAAAATACAAAAGAATTTAAATATCCAGATGAGGATGTACTTGTTGGCTAGGAGGAGTAAACATGAGTAATAAACCAAAACAGGTCGCTATTTTAGGATTAGGTATCTTTGGAAGCACACTTGCTGAAACATTAGAAGACTTCGGAGTAGAAGTTCTTGCAGTAGATATTGATCCAGTATGTGTCAGTAGAATTAAAGACAATGTTACTAAAGCAATCGTAGCTGATGTTACTGATCGTGAACAGCTATTAGAACTTGATATCAATACGTTTGATGTGGCTGTTGTAGCTATTTCTAAACATTTTGAAGAAGCAGTAACATGTACTTTATTATTAAAGGAATTAAATGTCCCTTATGTTATTGCGAAAGCACGTACTAAACGTAAGAAGATCATTCTAGAAAAAGTAGGGGCTGATCGTGTTATTAATACAGAAAAAGAAATGGCTTATAAGCTTGCTAAACATTTATTAAGACGTTCTATTGTAGATTTAGTAGAACTTGATGAAGAATATTCTATCGTAGAAATTAGGACACTTAAGGATTGGGAAGGCAAATCACTTTCTAATGTTAATATCCGTCGAGTTTATGGTATGAACGTTGTAGGTATTAAACCTCAAGGTTCACCTAAGATGACAATGGACTTTAGTGCTGATTATATTATTCAGCCAGGAGATCACTTCCTTGTTGTAAGTAAAACAAAAGAAGTAGAAAAATGGGATTTTCTCACTAAGGAATAGCAAAAGGCTATTCCTTTTTCTATAATAGTAATAGGAGGATATTATGAACCTATTACAACTCACAATAGAAACTTTTGATAAGAATGTTGAGACTGACTTTACTTCTTTTAAGAATCATATAAATTATATTGAAGATCATAATACAGTCGTCAATGGTCTCACATTCGCTTTTTTTGGCTTAACAGAAATTATTATTAAGAGAGTTTATCTTACATTTGAACTAAACAATATCATACATACTATTGAACGTGTGTATCAATCAGGAAGATGTATTCTTCGATGTGATGATCTAGAAAATGAAGAAGCCAGGCACCATATCCACAATATTTTGAATATGAATTATAATCAATTCCTACACCAATTTATTATGCCTGCTTCTTTTATAGAAACTTGGATTCAATCACCTACAGAGGCACTTATGCGTTCCTTTCTATCTACAAAATCTGTCATGACGAGTGATACAAAAATGATAGAGGAACAGATTAATGACACAATGGCTTTCTTAAATAGTTATGAAGATTATAAGAGTGCATGTGCTTATATTACTAAGAATAAGCCTTATCTATCTCTCTATTCCAATCATTTAGATCAACTAGAAAAATCATTAGAAGATAAGAAAAAGAAAGTATTACGTGAAATTGAACTAGTCACTGAATTAGATGATATGGAAAAGAAAGCAGTTATCAGAAAGCAGCAACAACAGACAATAGATAAAAGAAGAGAAGGACTCAATGCTTTATCTTTACTCTATGATGAATACTTAATATCACAGGATCATCTATTTGATTTAGAAGCATCTTATACACGTGATGTGTATCTATATGGTAGTGAAAATGATGATTATATGCGTATGTATCATCATTATATGAATAGTATTGCGGGTATACTTGCAAAGGATTTAAAGGAAGGAACACCTTGCCCTGTATGTGGCTCACTTCATCATCCTAAACCTTGTTTAATAGAAGGAAGAGAAATATCTCGGGAACTTCTTTTTAAGAAAGAAGCTGTATTAGAAAAAACAAGAACAGATTTAGAAAAGAAACGCTTAGAAAAAGCAACCTATATGGTACGTCATCAAAGACTCATAGAAAAGATTATAGAAAAGAAAAAAGAATTAGATATTACAGAAGATATTTCTAAAGAAATGTTTATTAGAGAACTCAGTATATTAAATACTGATTATTTATCTCATTATAAGGAGGATAAGAAGCTCTTAGATGAAATAGGTTATCTACATAAATTAGAAAAACATCTTCCAGCACTTAAACAGGATTATCATGAAATACTTATGGCAATTGAAGAAGTCAAAGAAGAATATCTTACATTACAGAAGAAGATTAAACATGCAGAAAAGTTCTGTGATGAAATCATTCAAAAATATTCTTTTATTATGTATGTTGATGAAAACATCATAGAAAATAAGAAGAAAGAATGTTTGAATAATCAAAAGATACTTACATTACTTCATAAGCAGACAATACCTCTAGAAGAAGATGTCACATCTTTTATCACTCAATTAATGAATATTGCTAACCGTTTACTCAAACAAATCACCCATGATCGTCTTCAACTTATACTTGATAATAAACTTTATCTTCAAGAAGAGGATCATCTTTCTCTGGTGGAGGATTCTACAATGCTTGGCTTATGTATAATTGTTTTAGGATATAGTCTATCTTCTATGATTTCACATCAGGATATATTATTCATTGATCACTCATTACAGGAAGATTATCACGAAACATTAATCAATACACTCTCTATATCCCCTTATTTTTCAAGACTCTATATCACTAAATAAGTGAATATAACACATTATTATCACCATGATTTGGATTAATCCTTTTCATTTTCCCAAAAATAGTTATAATATTATCGTACAAGAGAGGAGAAAGTTATGGCAAAAAATAATATTAAAAATGATGCAATTACACCTAGAGACGTTGACTTTGCACAGTGGTATACAGATGTATGTCGTAAAGCAGAATTAATGGATTATTCTAGTGTAAAAGGATTCATTATTTATCGCCCATATGGTTATGCTTTATGGGAACAGATTCAGAGTTATATGGATAAGAGATTTAAGGAAACAGGACATCAGAATGTTTATATGCCAATGTTAATTCCTGAATCTCTATTAAATAAAGAAAAGGATCATGTAGAAGGATTTGCACCTGAATGTGCAGTTGTGACTAGAGGTGGTTTAGATGATTTAGAAGAACACTTAATCGTTAGACCTACTTCAGAAACATTATTCTGTGAACATTATGCTAAGATTGTAAATTCTTATCGTGATCTACCAAAGAAATATAACCAGTGGTGTTCAGTAGTAAGATGGGAAAAGACTACAAGACCATTCTTACGTGGTTCTGAATTCTTATGGCAGGAAGGTCATACAATTCATGAAACTGAAGAAGAAGCTCGTTCTGAAACATTAATGATGAGAGATATCTATGAAGAAACTGCAAAAGAATTACTTGCAATTCCAATGTTAACAGGACGTAAAACAGAAAGAGAAAAGTTTGCAGGTGCAGAAGAAACTTATACTATTGAAGCATTAATGCATGATGGTAAGGCTCTTCAGTCTGGTACATCTCATTACTTTGGTCAGGGATTTGCGAAAGCATTCAATATGACATTCTTAGATAAGGATAACAAGTTAAAACATGTTTATCAGACATCTTGGGGTGTATCTACAAGATTATTAGGTGCTATTATCATGGTTCATGGTGATGACAATGGTCTTGTATTACCACCTAGACTTGCTCCTACACAGGTAGTTATTATCCCTATCCAGCAGAAGAAGGCTGGTGTACTTGAAAAAGCAGATGAAATCGCTGAACAGTTAAAAGCAGCAGGTATGAGAGTAAGTGTAGATGCAAGTGATAAATCACCTGGATGGAAGTTCTCTGAAGCAGAAATGCGTGGTATTCCAGTACGTATTGAAGTAGGACCTCGTGATATTGAAAATGGTCATTGTGTTGTTGTAAAACGTAATGATGGTGTTAAGACTCAGATGGACTTAGACGAAAATCTTCCACAGGCAATCCATGATACATTAGAAACAATTCATCAGGAAATGTATGATAAGGCAGCAGCATTCTTAAATAGCCATATCACTCGTGTTAATACTTTAGAAGAAGTAGGTCGAGTATTAGATGAAAAGGGTGGCTATGTCAAGATGAACTGGTGTGGTGAAGAAGCATGCGAATTAAAGATCAAAGATCTTTATCAGGCAACTTCACGTTGTATCGATGAACATGAAGAAGCAGATGGCGTATGTCCATGCTGTGGTAAAAAAGCAAAACATGTAGTTTATTTTGCAAGAGCATATTAATAAAATGAATCTCAACAAGAAATTGTTGGGATTTTTTGTATGCCGGGCATGGCATATATCTAGGTGGTGAAAGTCCACTGTGGGGGCGAT